>JANQPW010000235.1 GCA_028285285.1 Silvanigrellales bacterium | reverse complement strand
CCGGCTGGTTGTTCCCAAAGAAGTGGAAGCCATTGAGGCGGAAAATCGCAAGGGTCGAAAAAATGGCTTTGGTTTTTACAGCTACGAGAACGGAAAGAAGGCCCTTCCTGACACCTCCGTGTACCGTCACTTTAAGCACGGAGCTGAGCGCACCAGATTCGACCGCAAGGAAATCGCCGATCGTCTGGTGTACGTGTTCATGAACGAAGCGGCCCGCTGTCTCGACGAAGGCATTGTTCAGCACGAGGGTGATGCCGACCTGGGTGCTGTGTTTGGTTTGGGCTTCCCTCCTTTCCTGGGTGGCCCCTTCCACTACGCACATTCTCTGGGTATTGAAACCGTAGTTTCGGAATTGAACCGACTCAGTGAGAAGTTTGGGCCTCGCTTTGCGCCGGCTGACTATTGGTCTCGTGCGATTGAAAAAAATGGCCAAAATAAGGAAACTCAAAGTGCTGGCTGAAACCTTCATCGTCACCGACATTGATGGAACCTTGGTGCCTCACCCTTATCATTCGGGCTTGAGCCAGGAAGAGCGCAACCCCTATGTGCAACGTCTTGTGGAGCTGATCAGTCGTGATCATGTGGCCTGTGTGACAGGCCGCAGCATGTGGGGTTGGCGCCGATTGCTTGAAGATGCCGGAGAAAAGCCTGGCCTGCCCCGTTTGGCGGGTTTGGAGTTTGGGGCCGATGTTTACTTCAAGGGAAACCAGGTGCCGCAAAAAAAGAGCTCAGGTGAAATTGCACTGGTTGTTTCCGAGTTAAAAGAGGAGCTCAGTCAACATGCTGAGTTTCGCAGCCAAACTGAAGTGGGACAGATCATGTCGGCGGGCAAACTCAATGGTTACTTCATTGAAGAGAAGAACCAGATGGTTCAGATCGACTGGAGTTTTGCGACTGAGGGTCTTAACCTCAAGTTTGCTGAACTGGTGTTTTCCGTTGTGAACCCTCACCTGGCCCACAACCAGGCCCTCAAAACCCAGGTGTTTCACCAGCGCATTGACCTTCTTGAAAATGACTTCGTTCCCAAGGCCTCCCTGAGTCAGCATCTGCGTGAGTGGGTGAATGATGTTTCGCCGCAATCGAGTGTGGCTCATCGCCGGTGCTTGGCTTTTGGGGATGAACTTTATGATGATTATCTTTTCAAGAGCCTGAAAGCCCTACAGGGAGAGCTATTTGCTGAAGTTCTCACCTTTGGAGTGGGCCATGCTGCAGATCGGCCGCTGCGGCACGCAGACGAAACCCTGCCAGACCCGGCTGCAGCTTGGTCGCTTTTAAGCGATCGATTGGGCAGTTGAGCACCCTTTGGCAAAGTCGTTGACGAGAGCAATTGTATCGCAGCATGATCTTTTGTGCCAGAATCTTGGGGGGTGACGTCTGATCTGCACCCACTTGAAAAAGGGAACTGAGGGATGGCTACTTGTAGACGTGTGTTTTGGCTTTTCTGTACCCTTTTCCTGTTGAGTGTCGCGAGCTGCAAGACTCGCTCCTTTGGTGAAACAAAGTCTGGAGAAGCCGAGCTTCGCGTCGAGCGAGCTCCACAGGTTTTGTTTCCGGGATATGTGTCTTGTGAGGTCGGCGAAAGTGATCGCTCTAAACTTCCTTTTTTTCAGTTGAGGATCAGAGAGCGCTTTGTTCGGGAGGTGGTTCAGGGTTCCAACCAGGAAGTCTTGGAGCAATACTCTCGTGGCTATGAGCTCGAAAGACGGTTTGAGGCACGCAACCGCCAGTTGGATTCCAGTTACGAATTGGGGGGGACTCTCAACTTTGGTGTGGATTTTGTGCTTGAGAAACACAGTAGCGACGAGTGGCTCTCCCCCTTGCTTCCCAAACTCAAACAGGAGATCGAAGCATTGAGGCCTGTTGTCAGGCACCTCATAGCGGTGAACATGGATCCCTTTTTTTTCTTTCGAGTTCTTTCCGAGCTCGCTGATGCATCTCGTGCTCTTGACGGAGACTTCAGAGAGAATGTGCACAAAATTCTCTTAGAGTATGAGGAAGTCTCTGGTGCAACTGGATTTCGGCGCGTGGAGAGTTTGCCCAAGGGCGAGTTTGTGGAACTCATCTCTTCTGGAGATCGTTGGGAAGATCAGTACAGCGTGAAGCCGGTAGCTGAACTCAGTTTTCAGAACGATGTTCTCTCTTTTGATGAGTTTATTTCGGGGTATGGTCGTGCCTACAGCCCGGGACACGGAGCAGCCTCACATCGGTTGCAGTTGTATGTGCACCAAAGATATCTTGACGCATGCAATCTTCAGAATGGAACAGATCACCGGTTGAAGACCATCTTCGATTTTGTGGGCAAGATTTGGGAGGGAGCTCCGGGCCCAGATAAAGAGTACTCTCACTTCTTTATGTACCCTTGGTTCTTTTCCTGGCGCGTTTTGTACGATGAGTGGCGCGAGCAATTATATCTGGGAAATCCTCACTTCATGGCCATGGCTGTCTACATGATTGACAGAGATCTGGGCCGATATGTGTATGAGGGATCAGAAGAGTAAGAGTGAGGTCACTTATGAATGAAGACTTTTGGCATGAGAAATGGAAACAAAAGAAGCAGGGCTTTCATGAAGAAGAGCCCAATGCGCTGCTGACGAAACACTTTTCTTCATTGGATTTGGCTCCCGGCCAACGGATCTTTGTGCCCCTTTGCGGCAAGACCAACGACCTTCCCTGGCTTGTTTCGCAAGGCCATCTGGTTGTGGGAGTTGAGCTTGTCCACAACGCGGTGGAGCAGTTTTTCGAAGAGTTGGGTGGAGATCCCCAGGTGGAAAAGTCCGGCTCACTGAAGACTTACTCTCTTCCAAATCTTGAGATCTTTGTGGGTGATGTTTTTGACCTCAAGAAAGAGCAATTGGGGGTAGTCAACCTGGTCTACGATCGAGCCGCCATTGTTGCTCTGCCCGAAAACATGAGGAAGCAATATGCAACCCACATCGTGAACATCAGCGGAGGTGCCGATCAATTGCTGATCAGCTTCGAGTATGATC
>JANQPW010000203.1 GCA_028285285.1 Silvanigrellales bacterium | reverse complement strand
AGTGGCTTTGGCACATTGCTTCTGAGTGGGGGTGTGTTTCAAAACCGCTACCTTGTTGAAACTCTGTTGCGACAAGCCGAAAGGCAGCACACCAGAGTTTTACAGCATCGGAAAGTTCCTCCAGGAGATGGAGGTCTTGCTGTGGGCCAACTCGCCTACACAGTTTACGGCTTTAAAACCCCAAGTGCTCAAAGATCTCGAAGTTTTCAACAGGCACCGCGCCATCCGGAGGTGAGCTGATGTGTCTTGCACTTCCCGGATGTGTGGTTTCTCTCAAAGAACACGATCAGCTCAGCCGCGTGGGATGGGTCGACTTTGGCGGGGTTCAAGAAGAAGTCAACCTCAGCCTCGTTCCCTCTGCCAAGCCCGGAGATTACGTCGTTGTTCATGTTGGTTTTGCCATTAGTAAAGTTGATCCACAGGCTGCCAGACAGACACTCAAAGATTTGCAGTCTCTGCTCGAAACAGACGGCATAAAACAGGAGTCGGCAAATGAAACATCTGAGTGAGTACCGCCACGCTCCCTCCATCATTGCGCTAACACGTTCCATCAAAGCCAAGGTCAAGACTCCCTTACGACTTCTTGAAGTGTGTGGAGGGCAAACCCAAAGCATCAGAAGAAATGGACTCGATGCCTTGCTCAACGGAAGCGTGACATTTGTGCACGGTCCGGGATGTCCGGTTTGCGTCACCCCAGAAGCCGCCATTGATGCAGCTTGCCACCTAGCAAAAAACAAATCAGTGGTTCTTTGCAGCTATGGAGACATGTTACGGGTTCCAGGTTCCTCGGAAAGTCTGCTTGAAGTTCGGGCCGCTGGCGGAGATGTCCGTGTGATTCGCTCTCCCATGGAAGCTGCAGAACTCGCGATTCTAAACCCCCAACGAGAAGTGATCTTGTTTGCCATTGGATTTGAAACAACAGCACCGGCAAACGCCGCCACACTGATGCTTGCCAAACAAAAAAAACTCAAGAATTTCTCAACTCTTGTGGCTCAGGTGCGCGTTCCCCCGATCTTGAGCCAACTGTTTCAGTCGAAAGAGCTGCAAATAGACGGACTGCTTGCGGCAGGACATGTCTGTGCCATTGATGGTGAGGAACCGTACACACACCTTGCTGCAAAGCATCGCGTGCCCATTGTGATCACAGGTTTCGAACCTGTCGACATCTTGCTCGGGGTGTCGCGCTGCATTGACTCGATCCAAGCTCATCAATTCGAAGTCAACAATGCCTACAAACGCGTCGCGGATTCACGGGGAAACCGTTCAGCACGCTTCATTGTAGAGCAGGTCTTCGAGATCACAGACTCTGAGTGGAGAGGCCTAGGTGTTGTTCCCAAAGGCGGCCTTCAACTGCGCGAAGGCTTTCACACAATGGATGCTATGATCCGCTTCGGCCTGAACCAAGGCAGACCACCCCGTTCCCCAACAGGCCAAGCGAGCCACTCTCAGACCTTCAAATCCGCTTCCAGGTGCCTAGCTGCTGATATCTTGAAAGGACGGTTGTCACCTCCTGATTGCCCTCATTTTGGTGTCTCTTGCACTCCCTCAACTCCCCTAGGTGCGCCAATGGTCTCAACGGAAGGGGCCTGTGCCGCCTACCACAACTTTGGAGTTCCCAAACCAAGCTCGCTCGCTCATTCCGAGGACACATCGTCTGCAACATTTCAAACGAGGAAGAGGCCCGCGAATGCACAAGTGCAATGAACCCTATCATGAGCCATCTTCAACACCCGCTTGCCCCTCTCTGGCCGTTTCATCAGACACAAACAGAGTTCAACTTGCTCATGGTGGGGGAGGAAAGCTGATGCACGAGCTCATTCAGGATGAGCTTCGTCCTCTTTACCAAAACCAAGAGCACTGTGATCGGGACAGCGCCCACTTGCCACAAATTCCGAGTGACGGTCGTTTGGTGATGTCTACCGACTCTTTCGTTGTGGATCCCCTTTTCTTCCCAGGCGGGGACATTGGCAAGCTGGCGGTATGTGGAACTTGCAATGACCTGGCTATGTCTGGTGCCTTGCCTCTGGCAATGAGTCTGTCTTTGATCATCAGTGAAGGTTTTCTGTTTCGAGATCTGCGCACGATCTTGCATTCCTTCAAAACCACGCTCGAAGAAGCGGGAGCTGAGCTGATCACAGGAGACACTAAGGTGATTCCGCTTGAACGACAGGACCAACTGTACATCAACACCAGTGGGGTCGGCCTGGTTTCAAGCTCATGTCAATTGAATCCGAGTCAAATCCAACCGGGTGACGCCATCATCATAAACGGAGATTTGGGCCGCCATTCCGTTTGTCTTCTCGGAGCCCGATCGGCAACATCCGATGTGCTCAATTTGCAAAGTGATTGCTCACTTTTACAAGATCAGGTTCAGGGTCTTTTGAATGCTGGAATTGAGATCCACTGCTTACGCGATCTCACCCGAGGTGGATTTTTCACAGCACTGATCGAGCTTGCCGAGGCTTCTGGACTTGAAGCGCAGGTGTTCGAAAGAAGAATTCCCGTTTGTGAGCCCGTGGAGACATATTGCGAGCTTATGGGTTACCGCGCGGGATTTTTAGCAAATGAAGGACGCTTTGTCTGCATTGCTCCGGAACGTGAAGTGACAAAGATCCTCAATGTTCTGGGCCCAGAAGCTGTTCATGTGGGAAACGTTGGCTCACACTCAACGGGTGTGGTCAAACTCGAAAAAGACTTTGGCACCCAAGAGGTGTTGCGCCGAGAGTACGGCGAGTTGCTACCTCGTATTTGTTGACCGCGCTCGTGAAACCTGTTTCTCCAATGCAATCAGACAGGAGCACGTCAACGCCACAGCAAACGAGGCCAACCAGTGCTCCAACGAGAGACTCTCTGTTTTGAAGAGAGTCTGCATCAACGGCAGATGGATGAAGGCAACTTGCAACACAAGCATGATGCACACACCCATCAATAGGAACGGGTTGGAGAAAAAACCCAATCTCCAAACCGAGCTGTTGAGTGAACGGCAGTTGAAAAGATAACAAAGCTCAGTGAGCACAAAAACGTTCACGGCTAAGGTGCGTGCATAGGCCACCGTGTGCCCTTGAGATATCACCCAGTGAAACAACCCAAAGGAGCTCACGAGCAAGTATCCCCCAACCAAAGCGATTCTCAGAATCATAGCCCTATCGAGAAGGGCTTGATTGAGGTCTCTTGGTGGCCTTTCCATAAGGTTGGCCTCCTTAGGTTCAAAGGCGAGCATCAAA
>JANQPW010000186.1 GCA_028285285.1 Silvanigrellales bacterium | reverse complement strand
AGGTTCTCTCAAAGAACCCCTCGTGGACTGCGCCCGAACATTTTGTGAGCTGGTTTGTCAGCGAAGCAAAGGGATTGAACATTTCTCAGTTCACACCGGATAAGATTCTCGTGGCCTACCAATCTCGGTCAACCCAAAATGCTTCTCCAAGCTTACCCCGAGTCATTGTGTCGGTTGATCAAGCTCGATTCATTTTTGCATTTTCTGGCCATTCAAAGGCTCCTTCTGATCGCTCCATTGAGATGATTGAAGCAAACCCGAAAACAGGCCTGTACCAATTCGCGAGTTTGAATTTCAACAAGACTCAACCGCAAGATCTGAAACTCGATAGAGACAGTAGCAAATGTCAAAACTGCCATGGGGTGCCGCTCAGGCCAATTTGGGACACCTATCCACATTGGCCTGGCTTCTTTGGTTCCTTAGACAGAGACGGTAGAGACTACGCCGAAGAGATTCAGAACTGGTCAGAGTTTTTGAAACGCGTTAAAAAGCCTGAAAACACCGAGGGTTTGGAGAGGTATCTACCTCTAGAGAAGGAGCTCCTGAGCCTGTCGCCTGAGTCGAATCGTAAGGTCCGTGAGCACAATTCCAACAACCCGAAGGATCTGCGTCACCTCATGGCAAAACAGAACACCGAATTTGGAATTCATATTGCAAAGCACACTCATCAGCGAATTGCCGGTTCCAAGCCAGCTCAAGTTCTGAGCGACTGGGCTCCGCGATTGCTGAACCGTCAAAAACCCATCTACGAAACGGTGGGTTGGTTCGAATGGATTCGGGGAATGCCTCTGGTTCCTGAGAAGCTCGATTCAGAAGATTTTTCGGAATACGTCCAATCGCACCTTGGCAGGTTCGCGTTTGAGCAGATCGAGAAAGTTGAGGGCAACGAGCAAAATTTTGCATTGAAGATAATGGGCAAACACAACGAGTTCCTTGGGCTCATTCACGAAGACAAGAGACTCAGAGCTCTCGTTTCTGGCATACCCAACCCCTACGAGCAGCAGTACGGAGTGGTTGCAGACCTCTCTCTTTCCAAATTTATTCTGGGCTTTTTGGGGCAAATGCACTTGAGGGGTCATGATGTGACCCGATGGAGCACCGCTCGATGGTATGGGCCAAAGACAGAGGAAGAGCTCCGAGAAATTCTTGCACCGGTTGAACAGGGAGATTCACGCCCCGATTTGCACAACAGTGTTTATTTATTTGCAGCCGCAGATGAATCCGTAGACGGACTTCGTGGAAACCGCCATCTCAAAGCGAACGAGGATGTTTGGGAGTTGAGATATCCTCCAGAATACTCAACCTCTGAAGACTGAAGAGGAACAAACCATGATCAATCCAGAAAAAGCACATAGAGTAGCTGGTTCTATGATCTGGCCCAGCGGTTGGAAGCAATTGCAATGACGAACGTTCAGAATTGGGTGGTCACTTCGACACTGATACATTTTTGCTTCTTGTCATGTTCACTCAAAAAAACTGGAGAAGCACTACGAGCTTGACTACACGAGTTTTCCTGCCCTAGTGGAGAGTTGTGGCCCCTGTCACGCCCTCGGACCCAACAGAACTTCCTTGCTGCTGGCTTCAATCATGACGGGTCGCTGTGAGACTTTGGAAGGTGGGTCTCACGCGTGTCTCGGTTATGATATGGAGCATTACCGGAGGGCTTCACGTTCGCTCAAAACCATTCATGAGATTCTTTTTGACGCGGATCCATTCAAAAATGTTTCGAGAGAGCAGGTCTTCACCGACCTGTCGAAAGCGCAAAAACAATGTGGCTTCTATCATAAACAGGCGAACTGCCCACGCATTCTGTTGGAGAGGTGATAGGCTTTAAGTTTTCAACAGGGCATTTAAGCCTGAGAATCTTCGGAGAGAGAAGTTTGGCAGGCCATAATCAATCCTCCAGTTTATTTAAAAATATTGATTGCAGGCTTCCCGCGCGGCCGATGCTCCTTCCGTACTCCCACACAATCACCTGGTGCATTCTCTTTTTGATGCGAATCCAAGGACGTAGTAGATACCACCCCGTCTAGCCAGACCTGTGAGCAACCATGCGATCCAAAAGGTGACAGCGGCTGGTGATACATTTTGGCCTCCTCCTCTGTTCATCAGGCTTCATCAAGATTATTCTCAAGAGCAATTCTAGAAGTCTATTGAGTGGAGAACAAATGAACCGATCTCTTTTGCTCCTCCTGCTTTGTGGCTGCGTTTCGCGCTCCGTTGAACCAACCAATTCCGACCTGAAGGGAACAAGTGCGGAGTTCCCTCCTTTTTAGGCAACCTCCTCCTTCTACAAGAAAGATCAGAGCCCCCAAAAGATCCCAAAAACCCGGGTCGAGATCTCATCTGGAAACACTCCAGCATGACCAGCGGGCGTCCTGTGGCTGCGGCCGGACAATTCACCGCAAAAGGAGGAAAAATCATCAAATGTAGTGCCCGCAGTGGACATTACGCTCCACTTCCACGGCTTATGCAGCAGTTTTCTGCACGCATCAAAGAGCTAGGCTATGTGGGAAATGGAGAATGCAATGATTGGGAGTCGTTGTTTTAGCGATTTGAGCAGGAGGAAAAATGGGATTGTGAATGAATGGACTACGGTTCAAAGATCTCTTCTAGTCCCTGTTGCCAATGAAGTGCATGAACGGCTCCAAATCTCTGTTCGAGGGGATCATTTGAAAACAAGTACCGCTCTGATTCGGGGTCGATATCGTCCCCCAACAAGATCAAGGACTTCGCATCATTTTCAGACACTTTGCTTTTTGACTTGATCTCTATCAGAAGGTTGGGTTGACCAGGTCTGTCAATAACAAGGTCAATTTCCAGATCATCCTTGGTGCGAACAAAGGAACAGAGCCAATCTTTTCTGCGGTACGAAATCATCTTGTGGATTTCAAGAACAACCCAGTGTTCAAAAGCATCGCCAAAAGCAGATGTTCGTTCCACAAGTGGAACCGACAAGGTTCTTGTGAGAGCTCGAACGATACCTGTGTCAATAAAGTAGAACTTTGGAGCCTGCTTTTGGGCCTTCCTCACGGACTTGTGAAAAGCGGGTAAAAAGAACCCAAGCTGTGTGTCTTCAAGCAGTTCAAAATAATTGGCAACAGTGACATCATCCACTCCAATTTCACGGCCGATCATTGATTTGTTGACGATTTTGCCATTCATTTGAGCCGCAACGGCTAAAAACTTTCGAAAGGGGGGAAGATTTCTGACCCAGCGCTCTTGCTGAATTTCTTTCTGCAGATAGGTTCCAATATAGGCATTGAGGTATTCTCTGTGACTTTCATCGTCTTCCGCGAGCCAAGAATCTGGTAGGCTGCCTCGCATTAACGCCTTGGTCAGTTCAAATGAGTCTCCAAGCTCTTGGGTTGTGAAAGGAAACAGCGAATATGTCCAAGCCCTTCCAGCAAGCAGATTGGTTCCCTTTTGCTTCAATCTTCTTGCGCTTGATCCGGTGAGAATAAACTGGCGTTTCTTTTTTTGAATCTGTGAATGAACGATGTCCAAAAGAGCGGGAATGCGTTGCACTTCATCAACGACGACGCGCTTGCTTTTGTGCTCGCTTGAGTTGATCAGATCACGAAATCTTGAAGGTGACTCAATGAACTCATCGAAGACTTCGGGATCCAGGAGATCAACAAAAAGGGTGTCTGAAGCATCAAATCTTGATTCAAGCAGACTCGTTTTGCCGCTGCCACGGGCACCAAAAAGAAAAAAGCTGTTTGTTTTTGGGAGGTTGATGTTTCTCTGAATCATAATCAGAATTTTAACGCTATTCTCTGATTTGAGTCAAGAGAATGTCTTCAGGTTTTGTAATTCAGCTCCTGCTTTGGCGTAAAAAATTGTTTTTATTGGAACTTCATCAAGGGCTCTTGACCCTTGATGGGGCACGAAACGGGAAGAGCTTTTCAACAGAGCATTTAAGACTGAGAATCTTCGGAGAGAGAAGTTTGGCAGGCCAGGAGGGACTCGAACCCCCAACAAGCTGATTTGGAATCAGCTGCTCTACCATTGGAGCTACTGACCTGTGATCCCTTCTACGGAGCTATCAGGAGAACGGGCAGTGGTCAAGCTGCCACAGACCAGGTAGTGTTCTCAGCAACGATCCCAGGCTCTTCAAAACAAGGAAAATAGGGGAAAGGCAATATATGCTAACCATTCGATCTGAAAATGGAAATTCAGTGTTCTATGCCACCGAGTGTTCTGCGGGCTTCGATGTGCGGGCCAGCGCATCTGTCAGCATCGCTGCGGGCTGCCACGCTGCGGTTCCGACTGGTCTGTTCATTATTGATCATGGCTCCAGTGTGGAGGTTTCCTACGGAGCGCGCACACTCAATGCCATTCCTGAACTGCAGATTCGGCCGCGGAGCGGATTGGCCTTGAAAGCCGGGGTGACGGTGTTGAATGCCCCTGGCACCGTAGATGCTGACTATCGCGGGGAGATCAAGGTGATTTTGATCAATCACTCCTCAAAAGACTTTAAGGTGGAAGCTGGAGATCGCATTGCCCAAGCGGTTTGCACCCTTGCTCTTCACCTTCCCGGTATTGATGTGAAGGCGTCGACCCGCGGAGAGGGTGGCTTCGGGTCCACAGGGGCCTCCTGATCGAGGCTGAAGGGTCGTGAGTTTAGGAGGCTTTTTCTTCAGGGGTCACGAGTTGGTAGCCCCGGCCATAGATGGTCAAGACCTTAACTCCAAACTGTTCTGTTTTCTTGCGCAGGAGCGAGACCATGCGGTCAATGTTTTTCGGGGTGACCTGCTTATCTGACCAAATGGAGTTCATGAGTTCGGCTTTTGAAACCGGTCTTGAAGGGTTTTTTCGGAATGCTTCCAAGAGCCTCAATTCGGTTGAAGTGAGTGAGACCTGCTGGGTGTCATTGCTCAAAATTTGCGAGCTGAGGTTGAGCACTGCGTCACCGATACGAATTTCTGTGCTCAATTGCGATTGAGCGCTCCGCTGCTCGAGCCAGAATCGAAGGCGTAGCTCGAGCTCATCAAGGTCAAAAGGTTTGGTGATGTACTCGCTCACTCCACTGCGAAGGCCTTCAAGCTTGCGTTCTTGTGTGTCTTCGCAGGTGAGCATCACAACCGGAATTTTTTTTGTTTCTTCGTGATTGCGCAGCTCTTGAGCAACCTCATATCCGCTTTTGTCGGGAAGGTTGAGATCGAGGACAATGACATCTGGCTTTGAAACAGCGGTGCGGGCGAGCCTCAAACCTTCCTCTCCTGTTGAAGCGCTCGTGGCTTGGAAGCCAAGCGATTGTACGAAAGAAGACAAGCTCTCTAAAAGAACTGTTTCGTCGTCGATGAGGAGAATATTTGGTTCTGTCATGCGCTCAGTACCTCACTTTTTGGAAAAAAGAGTCGGGTTGAAAGTCCACCTTTTCTATTTGCTGAAGATATCTGTCCTCCACAGAACTCGATGTTTTCTTTTGCAATGAAAAGACCAAGACCTGTTCCTTTGTCGCTAGGGTTCTGCGACTCAAAAGGATTGAATAGCTTTTCGAGTGTGCTGTTTGAAACGCCGCCACAATCATCGTTTATTTCAACGTAGCGCTGTTCAAGGTCTATGTGAATTTCAATGGAGGGTTGACGATTCAGTCTTGTGGCTGCTTCAATGGAGTTTTTCAGGATATTGAAAACACACTGGGTGAGCATTGTTTCGTTTGCAGTGATGAAAAATTCATTGTCGCTAATACTGATTTTTGCCTCATCACCAAAACTCATACGGCACATTCCCACTGCGGCTTCAACCGGTTTGCGGATAGAGAACTCGGTGAACTGATTGGAGCGTGAAACGTACTTCAAAATCTCTTTTGAGAAGGAGATAGCTCGATTTACTCCTTCTTTTGCCCGTTTTACGCTTTCATGAGCGGTTTGGCTGAGATTCTGTTTTTTTGCCGAATGATCGAGGAGGTCAATGTTGGTCTTGGCTATAGTGAGTGGAGTTTTGATCTCATGGCTCAACTTTGAGGCCAGAAGAGCTTGGTCGCTCACGCGGCTCCTGTGGGCAAGATGAGTGTGATCGAAGTCCGAGTGCTGGTGTTGATGGAGGGTTTCGTCGAGACCATGGAGCTCCTGCTCTACGGTTACTCTCAGTAGCTTGAGTCTTTTGAGTGTCTGGCAGACAATCCAACTACTCGAGAATGAAAGGAGTGCCACAACCACCACACCCAGAGACTGCACTCCGGTTGAGTGGAGGGGCTGATCTGGAAATTGAGGGTGTGCCCCAAGCAACCCGATGGCCACAACACCCCAGCAACCTGAGGCGGCGTGGATGGCAAAGGAAGACAGAGCGTCGTCGATGTTGGCACGCTCCACACCTTCGCTGCACACCAGGCACAGCGCGGCCCCGATGGCCCCAATGAGGAGCGACTCTGCCACTGTGAAATAGGCACATCCAGCTGTGATTGCCACGAGACCTGCGAGAACGCCATTGAGAAGGCTATCGAGGTCGACAAATTTGGATTGAATCCTCTTGAAGACCACAGCCGCTGTTCCACCAGCCATGGCGGCAAAAGTTGTGTTCAGACCAATGCTTGCAACAAGTGACTTGCTTCCCTCAATGCCGTAGTTGCTCCCCATGTTGAAACCGTACCAGCCAAGCCAAAGCACAAAGACTCCCAGGGTCGAGGCGGTCGGACTGCATCGCCTCAGTTTGTGGAACTTTCCGCCTGTGCTGAATCTTTGCAGTCGGGGGCCAATGACAACCGCTGCTGCGAGGGCTGCAGCCCCGCCGCTCACATGAACAACACTGCCCCCAGCAAAATCAATGAAGCCGAGCTGCTGTAGGAAACCACCGCCCCATATGAGTCGTCCGATGAAAGGATAGATGAGGCCACCAAAGAAAAAAGAGAGGGTGAGATAACCCGCAAGCTGTACCCGGCCCGAAATGGCACCTGAGACCAGAGTTACTGCGGTGCCTGCGAACATGAGATGAAAAAGAAACACTATTTCCTGAGGTTTTTGGCCAACCATTTCTGGCGGTGCTTCTGTGTGTTCGAACCACCATTCGGAAACAAGGGGGATCTCAGCAAAAAGAATGCTGTAGCCCACCAAAGCAAAAGCGAAACCTGCAACGAGAAAATCGATGAAGTTCTTGAGCAGAATGTTGACGGTGTTTTTTCGGACACCCATGCCGCTTTCAAACATTGCAAACCCTGCCTGCATAATGAACACGAGACAGGTACAAAACATCATCCAGAGGGCATCAACCATTGGTGGCTCTTTCCCGGGAAGCATTACAAAGTGATGATTGATTTCAGTTTAGAGATATTCGACAAGGGCGTCAAAACAGCCATCGGTGAAGTTTTTTCCCATTTTTTAGGGAAAGCGATGAAAACAAAATGCTTAAGTTTTGTGGAAATGTGACGATCTTCTGTGAAGATGTACCCTTAGGCTTCGGTTTGCAGCGGGTGGCCTCTCTGGGTTTGTGCCATACCCCACATGCCTACGGTCGCCTTCTGCAAATCCCACCTTCCTTTGAGGAGACCTTGAGCTGAGAGGTAACGGCAAGAACCGTCGCCGGAGCAATTCTTGCCACACGAGGTGGCAGTCTCCTGACTGAGCGGGGATCCTCTTCATTCCCGTAGTTCCTTCTGAACCGCATGATGACAATGAATCTATTTTTTTTGAGCGGAGAACAATTGAGCCTTTTTGGATCAGGTCAGAACACTTACATTGGTATGGATATCGGTTCCTCACACGTGAAGGTCGTCGGCTTGAAGAGCAACTCTTCGAAGCGGCCCAAGCTGTTTGGTGCGGGTGTGGCGAGCACTCCACCGGGCTCAGTTATGGATGGAGCTATTGCAAATATCAATGCTGTGAAAAAGGCCGTGCTTCTTGCGACTCAACAGGCAGGGTTGAAGATCAAAGGACAGAGCATCACTGTGGGTCTGAGGGGCCTCAATGTTCTCTACAAGAGAATGGTTTTGCCCTACCAGGAAGAGGCCGAGATGGCCGAGCAAATCCTGCGCGAAGCCCAACAGCAGATAGACTCCGATCTTGACGACTGGGTTGTTGACCATCAAATCATTACTGAAAAAGACGATCAAGGTCAGGTTGCGGTGATGCTTGTGGCTGGAAAGCGGGGTGTGATTGAAGATCTCCAGAACCTGATCATCGAGCTAGGTGGCCGGCCTAGCATTGTTGATTGCGATGTGTTTGCCATTGCAAACGCTTATGAGCTTTCCTTTGGCACAGTCTCGGCGCCGACACTTTTTTTAGATATTGGAAAAGAAACAACGAAGGTTCACTTTGCGGCGGCTGATGGTGTTCCGGCGATTGTGCGGAGTTTTTCACTGGGTGGCCAAAACCTGACGGAATTGATTGGCCGCATGATGTCAATGGACTTTGGCCGTGCAGAAGCTCTCAAGATCTCAGCGAGTCAAACTGGGAGTCTCTTCAAAGACAAACGGCTCGCAGAATCGACACGGACCCACATTAATGAGGTGATTTCAGAGCTTTCTCAGACCCTAGATTTCTATTCAAGTATTGACACCTCCGAAGAGAACAAACAAATCAAGAATATCGTGCTCTCCGGCGGGGGTTCAACCACAGCCGGGTTGGCGCAGGCATTGTCTCAGCACTTTAAGGCAAAGGCGCAGTTCTTAGATCCGTTTTCAATGATTGACTTTCCGAGAAGGACACAGCCTCCCGAAGATGTGCAACCACACGTGTTCGCAACTGGAGTCGGTCTTGCCCTCCGTTACCTGGGAGACAAGCCACTGTGATTCGAATCAATCTCAGCCCCGAAGCCATTTCTAACTTTGATCCCAGGCACGTAGCAGCCGAAATTGCCCTCGGGGCAGCTGTTGTCGCCGTCTTCTTTTTTGCACCCGGTCTCTATGCTGCCAGCCTCACCGAAGAGTCGGATCTTCTGAGGCAAGAAACTGCGCAAAAGCAAGTTGCATTGGGCCAGTTGAAAGCTGACAACATGAAGATCAATGAGTTCAAGCTGGCAATTTCAGATCTGAAGGCACGAACCAACAAAATCAAGAATCTCAATCGTGGTAGAAAACAACCGGTTTTTGCCCTCGATCAGCTTCAGCAACAACATCCCGATCAGCTTTGGCTTGAGTCAATCAAGTTGGCAGAGAAAAAGATCGAGATCAATGGTGTTTCAGCGGAGCCTGAGCTGATCGCAGACTATGTTGCTCGTATTCGCGCTTTGAACAATTCGGGAACTGAAGCACAGACCGACATTGAGTCCTTTGTTCCTCCGTTCAACGACTTCTTACCACAGATTGATGAAATTGAGGCTGAAGAGGCTGCGGTTAAGGAACTTAACAAAGAGACAGTTTTGCCACTCTCATTCAGCGACATCACAATTGTGAGCTCTGATTTGGACACCGTTGGTGGGTCCGATGTTTACCGCTTCTTGATTGAGTTTGGTGTGAATCTACCGGAGGGCATCTGAATGTCCGAATGGCTAGATCGTTACAATGCCATTTCTCCACAGAAGAAAGCAATCGGTCTCGCTGCTGTCGTCTTGGTTCTCGGATACCTTGGATATAGTGATGAGATTGTGCCAGCACAGGAAGCCCTTGAGTCTGCACAGGCGCAAGCAGCTGCTCTTGAGAGGGAGATTGTCGAGCTTCAAGAGATCAACAAGAGTTTGGCTGCGATCAACGAAGAGCTTCGTCGTGCTGAGGAAGAAATGGCCACACTTCGGTCAATTCTTCCGGAATCTTCAAACGTCGATCAGCTCCTCGCAACCTTGGCAGGGGCCGCCAAGACAACTGGCGTGAAGATCACGAGTTTTGAACCCACCGAAGAAGAGCAGCCGGCTATAGCCGCTGCTCCTCCTCCGCCTGACACTCCGCCTGCAGCCGACGCAGGAGCTGCAGCGGGAGCAGGAGCAGGGGAAGTCCAAAAAGAGGCTCCTCCGCCAATTGCCTATTCAACTCAAATCAATATTGAGGTGATGGGGAATTACGGGCAAATCGTGAGTTTCTTTGAT
>JANQPW010000184.1 GCA_028285285.1 Silvanigrellales bacterium | reverse complement strand
AAAGGACCAATCTGATGCGTTCCCTTGGCATCGGCAAGCACACTGAAACTGAGTGTTTTTGTGGCAGTCGACTTTCCGTTGATCATCTGAAACATGCTGCTTTCGGAACGCCCCACGACTTTCAGCCCAGCTGGCAGCGAGAGATCAGCAAAACCGTCGGAGCTGATGCCATCAAAACGCAGCCGGAGTTCAAACACCTCTCCTTCTGTGACCTTGTTTGTGGTGGACTCCAGGGTGAGAGAAGCCGCCAATGCGATTTGCGACAGCACTGAGAGCAAAAACAAAACCAAAAAATGACCAACCCTGAGCAGATGCGTCACCAGTCATTCCCTCCCTCAGGTGCACCAAATTTTTCGAGCTGACGCTTGGCTTCCTGACGCGCCTTATACTGTAAGTAACCTCGGGGCCGCTCCTTCAGCTGATCAAGCAAACGATTCACTTCAAGATTGCTCAAGGAGCCTTGGGTCGTCTCCTCAGAGGCTGAACTTTCCTCTGTTTGAGCAGAGCTGCTTTCAGCTTCCGATGAAGCAGAGGCCGAAGATTCTTCGTTCTGCTTTTCTTTGTCTTCCGTTTCGCCACTGGAGGAATTCTCGCCTTCCTCATCCATTTGAGCGAGTTCTTCCGGGCTCAGAACCCGCCCGTCACCTTCCTGCGAAGACTCCTCGTCTTGCTGCTGCTGCTCACCGCTTTCAGAAGTTTCCGAATCTGTCTGGGCCGGAGGTTGGCTTTGCACCGCCTCTTGACCTGGCTGGCCTTGCTGATCTTGTTGGCCTTCTTGCTGCTTTTGGTTTTCCGCCTGCTTTTGATCGGAAGACTCTCCTCCGGACTGCTGCTGTTTCTGTTGCTGCTCCAGGAGAGCTCGAGCCTGCTGAAGGTTGGCAGTGGTGCTGGGATCTTCCGGGCGATAGCGCAGAGCTTCCTCGTACGCTTCCACAGCTTCTTTCAGCTGACCGCCCAAAAAATGCGAGTTTCCTAGGTTGTGGGCCGCATCAGCGGCTTGGTTTGAAGTTTCCGAAGAAAGGGGGGAGTCACCCCCTCCTTCACGGGCATACTCCTGAAGCGCCTGTTGAAAGGCTTGCGCTGCTTCAGCATGCTTCCCCTGACGGTAGAGCGCAGACCCCAAATTGTAGGCATCGGCTGCCGAGGCATTTTCACCTTCCTCAGCCATCCGCTCCCTCCAGTTTTGAACAGCTGCATCGTAGTCTCCCGCCTCAAATGCCTCACGCGCAGCGCGATCTTTTCGATTGAAAAAATCCCAGGCCTGGGCTTCTTCTCCCCAAATGCATGCGGCACTCAAAGCCATTCCCAACAGCAGAGTGACCTTCTTTCCTGGGGCACTGGCCAAAGACGATCGCATTCCGGGTGCAGGGCGGCACCAAGCCAAGATGGCTTCTAAGGCAAGCAACAGCAGGGCCCCAAACAGCGGCCACTGGAACACCTCAACGGGCAAACGCTTCCGTTGCAAACCTGTTTGGCCCGTGCCCAGGCTCTTGCGAACACCCTCATCATAAAGCGCTCTCAGGTCGGCGTCGCCTGACACCGAAGAAACAAAGTGACCGCCACCGGCCTGGGCCACTTCCGCAAGCGCTTTGGGATTCATTCGCGAGAGCACAATTTGCCCCGATGCGTCCCTTTGAAAACCCGATCCCTCGCGAGCCGGCACGGGGGCTCCCTCTTCAGAGCCAATGCCCAAAACAAAGACTTTGACACCTTTTTTGTTCGCTTCAGCCGCCAATCGAATGGCCTCGGCACTGACTCCTTCGCCATCGGTGAGCAAAATGATAGCTTGAGAGCCCGCTGACGAAGCCGCACTTCGCGGCTCTCCTGCATCATCTCCCAAGGCCTGCAGTGAAGTGTGCAGTGCCATGTCCACGCGACTTCCCGGCACGGGAATGAGCGCCGTGTCAATTTCATCAAGAAACAGACGCAGCGCTCGAGCATCTTCTGTGAGTGGAGTCTGCAAAAAGGCAGTTCCGGCATAGGCAACAAGTGCAATCCGGTCTCCCGCCGCACGCTCCAAAAGATCGCTGACCTTTCGCCGCGCTCGTTCCAACCGGGTTGGCTGCACATCGGTCGCCATCATGCTTTGTGACGTGTCGAGAGCCAGCACAATTTCACTTGCAGATGTTTCGTAGGTCTCCAGCCGATAGCCCCACGAGGGACGCAGAAGCGCAAAAGCCAAGAGAGCCGCCGCAGTTGTGAGCAAAAACACACTCCGAAGGGAAGCCGGCCGTGGACCTCTCCAGAGCGCTCCCACACGCCCCCAGGTGTGAGAAGGGAGGAGGCGTCGCAGTTCTTGCCGTCTTTGACGCCGGGCAAAGCCCAAAAGCACCCCTAAAAAAACAACCAGCGCAAAGGCTGAAAACCACTCTGGTGTCACAAAATTCACTCCACCCTCCTTGTGAAGCGAAACACCGATGCCAGAGCTTCACAAAGAAGCAAAAGCAACGCTGGAAATGCAAAGCTCGCCATTCGCTCTTCATAGGAGGCAAACTCTTTGACCTTGAACTCAGTTTTCTCTAAGGCATTGATGGTGTCGTAAATTTCCTGAAGCTCGCGGGTGTTCTGTGCCCGAAAAGACTGACCACCTGTTGTTTGGGCAATATCATTCAAAAGCTGCATATCGATGGGCGCGCTGTCGGTCATCACCAAGCGGGTTCCAAAAAGGCCCTGTTGGGGAAAGGGAACCTTTCCATCCTTCCCCACTCCAATGGTGTAAACCTTCACTCCCCGCTGCTTGGCCATCTTCGCGGCAACGCGCGGATCCAGCCGACCGGCTGTGTTTTGCCCGTCGGTGATCAAAACCACAATGCGAGACTCTGAATCAATGCTGTCGAGACGCTTGACAGCTAGCCCCAACCCATCGCCAATGGCTGTGCCCTGACCGGCCATGCCAATTTGCATTTCGGCAAGGTAGTTCAACAGCACATCGTGATCGAGAGTGAGCGGGCATTGCGTGAAAGCGGCCTCTCCAAAAACCAGCAGCCCCATGCGATCACTTGGCCGTTTTGACACAAAGTCACTCGCCACAGACTTGAGCAGTGTCAGACGGTTGACGCGTTCACCCTCAAGCTCAAAGTCTTGGGCCTGCATGGACCCCGAAACATCCAACACGAGCAGAATGTCGACACCCGAGGCTTCACGCACACGCTCCACCTGGCCAAACTGCGGTCTTGCCAAAGCAACAACGAGAAGCGCCAATGCGGCAATGCGAAGGCAAGGAACAAACCAACGCCGAAATGGCGACGCCACAAGCCCCGCCTTTCTCAAGGGCAAAAGTGTGCTGTATTGCAACGCAGGGGTGCGCCGCCGATCACGGCGCCAAGCAAACACCACCAAAAGCAAAAGAGGAATCCCCAACAAGAGGAACTCCGGATCGGCTAGGCGAAACGTCACGTGCTTTCCTCCAAAGTATCTCCCCTGACTCCCGGAGCAGAACCGGACACTTCTGAGGTCTGCCCCACAGCCCTTTGCCGCTCGTCGTCAGCCCTCAGAGCGAACTGGAAGAGTTCCTGTGCCCAATTCAGATCTCTCTCCCAGCGCTCCACCTCCAACGGGGCTTTTGCAAAGAGAAGCATATCGCTGGCAGAGAAAAACTCCCGAATTCCCTGCAAGCGGCCTTCATCCACACACCCAGCAATCCGCAGGAGGATCTCGTGAGATGTGAGATCAGTCGCATTCACACCAGTTTCTTTTTCAAGACAGAGCTTCACAAGGCTCACGAGCCGAAAATAAACGGCACGCATTTGCTCCAAGCCCTGAGGGCTTTGCGCCCGCAGGGAATTCCATTCTTGCTTTGCAGCCACACCCCAGTGCACCTCAGGAACACCGCGGTGTGGCTCTTCCCCAGGAATTCCTCTACGACTCCTTTTGTTGAGCCAAAACAACAGAGCGATCCCACCCAGGAGCAACCCCAGCAACCCAGCGGCAAGCAAGATGTCTCCCAGAGGAGTTGGGGCGTCATGAAGACCCTTCAGATCGGCGAGTTGAGAGGGATCCATCACCTTGCCCTCCCCTTTTGCCCGCGAAAAAAGGAAATGACTTGGTCGAGATAAGCTTCGTCATTCATAAGCCGAGCCAACCCCACTTTGTTGCGGCGAAAGTGCCCAGAGATGCTCTCATCTCTTCTTTGCATTTCTTCTGCAAATCGTTGCCGTTTGGTTGCAGACGACAGATCAATCCAGGCCGACTCACCCGTTTCGGCATCCACCACCGGCAACAAACCAGCGGTTGGCCAAGACAGTTCGAGACGATCGCGCATCCAAAACACGCTGAGTGTGTGTCGCGCTGCCAAACGTTCTGTGGCCTTTTCAAAGTCTGGAGTCCATAGGTCTGACAGCAAAAAAACCACAGTTTTGCGCTTACGAAGATGAATCAACCGTTCGGCAACGGGCATCAGTCGGGTTTGTCTTACCTGCCGAGGTTCGTGGGTCAAGATCTCACGGATCAGGCGAAAAATATGGGCTTGGCCAGAACCGGGAGGAATGTGTTTCTCCACATCATCGGAAAAAAACAACACACCCACTTTGTCGTTGTTGCGTGTGGTGCAAAAAGCAAGAGCTGCGGCCAGCTCAGCCAAACGCTCTGATCGATCCACATCGACAGAACCAAACAGCCCCGAGGCACTCACATCAATAAGAAGGTACACGACCATCTCGCGTTCTTCTCGAAACTGCTTGATCTGAGTTTGCCCCAAGCGCGCTGTGACCTTCCAATCGATGCGACGAACATCGTCTCCCGGAACATAGGCTCGCACGTCTTCGAACTCCATGCCCTGCCCCTTGATGGCACTGAGGTACCCGCCCGAAAAAGCGTCATCAACGAGGTGACCGGCTCGCAACTCAATGCGCCTGATTTTTTTGATGACCTCGGCAGAGATCGACACCTTGTGTTCTCCTGTCTGGGCTTTGAGCCTCTTGAAAGCGTTGCGATCAACCTTTGGGGGAACTTAGGGCACCGCAACGGTGTCCAGCACCTTCACCACAAGTGCCTCTGAAGACACCTCTTCCGCCTCGGCCTCATAGGAAGGTGCAATACGGTGTCGCAACACATCAGGGGCAACAGCCTTCACATCTTGGGGGGTCACAAAACCCCGACCATCCATGATGGCCTGCACCCGAGCACACTGGGCCAGCGCAATCGACGCACGGGGTGAAGCCCCCAGACCAATGAGCGGAACGAGGTTGGCAGCACCAAAAGCAGCTGGATCTCGGGTGCACCTCACAAGCGAAACAATGTAGTCCCGCAGCTTTTCGTCGATGAACACTTCATGCTGGAGAGCTGTGATGCGAGTCAGCTCTTCAGCTGTGAGACAAGCCTGAATCTGTTTCCGCTCCGCTCCAATGAAGCGCCGCACAATCTCACGCTCCTCGTCTTCAGAAGGGTAGTCCACGTTGACCTTGAGCAGGAAACGATCAACCTGTGCTTCTGGCAAAGGGTAGGTTCCCTGCTGCTCCAATGGGTTCTGCGTGGCCAAAACCAAAAAAGGTTCTGGTAAGTGAAAGGTCTCGCTTCCAATGGTGACCTGGCGTTCCTGCATGGCTTCCAGCAAAGCACTCTGCACCTTTGACGGGGCACGATTGATTTCGTCGGCCAAAACCACATGCGCAAACACGGGGCCCTTTTTGACAGAGAAAGATCCAGACTGAGGGTTGTAGATTTCCACACCCACGATATCGGTGGGCAAAAGATCGGGAGTGAACTGCACCCGAGAAAAGTCCAAAGAGAGGCCATCGGCCAGACACTTCACAGCTGTGGTTTTCGCCAGACCTGGCAGCCCCTCCACAAGAA
>JANQPW010000164.1 GCA_028285285.1 Silvanigrellales bacterium | reverse complement strand
ATCTTGTTCAGACCTGACTCTGCCAGAACAAAACCCACTCCAAACTTTTTGTGGTTCATCACTTCGCCCGTTGAAAAGCGTTGAGAAGCTTTGTAGGCCTGCGACTTTCCACCTTGGGCTTTGTGTGCTGCGCTCTTGGCTTCAAACATGGCAATGTCGTCGGTGGTCGCGTCTTGCATGCTGAGGGGAATCTGCACCTTGACGGCATCTTTCTTGGTGCGGGGCTTGGCCTTAGCCTTTGCTTTGGGCTTTTTCTTCTTTGGAGAATCGCCCAGCAGAGCTTTTGCAGCTTCCGGTGAATCAAGGTCAAGGTCTTCCCGATCGGACATAGTTTCACTCCCTGTAGAGTCGAGGTTTTTCTTCGGAGGCTTGAACGCCCGCTCTGTCTGACAAGTATTGCATCGTGCTCGCGAAGGTTTGTGGCCTTCAGCAGAAATCACGGTGTGCATCAGATTCATTTTGCAACGGCTGCAGTAACCAAGCAAGTCCTTTCCGACAATGCTGGCTGGCGCTTTGGGTCGGCTGAGAAACGGGGAACTCTTTTGGTTGAGTGGCATAGAATCGAAAACCTAGTGTTTGACAGATCGGAAAGTCACGACTGCGTCCGTGCTTTATCTGTCTCAGGCTCATAATGCAAGGCTCATTCTCACGCCCAGTTGATGTTCCAGAAGGGGGTTGTCGATGTCATCGGCGCTCGCAAGGTAGAAGAGGGAGGCTTTCGGAGAAACGAGAAAAAATCCTGCGGCTGCCTGCTGGGTTTCGGTTTGGATCAGGTAGCCATACGAAACCCTGATATCAAAGTACTTTTGAAACAACACACCCAACCCCACGGCTGCTTTTGTAGGGTCTTGTTCCGTGAAAATCACGTCTCCATTCACCACAAAATGGCTGGATATGAGCGCCCCAAAGCCAACGGCGTGTTCCTGTTCAAGCTTTTCGTCAAAGTGACCACCGGTGCGAACTCCAACGCGAATGTTGTTGTTGAAGTTGTAGACCATTCCTCCCCTCACTTCGTAGTACTGGCCTTCTCCTGTGACTTTCCCTTCGGCATTTGTGTCGGGCCGTTCTTTGTAGTCGGCTGCCACACCCACAAGAAATCCTGAATCGGAAATATCGTCGGCCAAACCCAGTGTGAACCTTCTCTCCACTTGGCCCACGGCTTTTGATGTTTGGCGATACTTGAGTCCAGCTGCAACCGAGGCCATGAGCGAGTCAATGATTCCGACTTCAGTGGATTGGATGTTCTCTTTTTTCCAGGCCGTGCCGCCCTCCACACTGAGTATTTTCCCGATGGAAATGCCGGCAGGGTTGTGGTCGAGAGCGGAGAGATCAGTGGTTACGGCTGAGCCACCCCCCAGAAAAACTGCCGATTGACCGATGGGT
>JANQPW010000150.1 GCA_028285285.1 Silvanigrellales bacterium | reverse complement strand
GTGGGCCGTTTTGGGTGGCATGCTTGTGTCCGGTGTTGTGGTGTTTCTTTTTCTGGGTGCCCTCCGTGGCACCCTGCTCATCTCACTGGCCATGCCCCTTTCATTAGCTGGGGGCTTTGTGTTCATGGACCTATTGGGCATTGAAATCAACCTCATCTCCATGGGAGCTATGGCTCTTTCTGTGGGAATGGTTGTGGATGGCGCTGTGGTGGTCATCGAAAACATCGATCGCATGGCGCGCCAAATGGCTTCACCCATTCAAAGCCTGGCCCAGGCTCTTGAGCTCTCTTGGAAGTCCACAAAAGAGGTGGCCCTTCCCGTGATCGCCAGCATCGGCACCACTGTGGTGGTTTTTGCGCCGCTTTCTTTCACCAGCCCCATCGCGTCCGCTGTGCTGGGTGATCTCGCCGTTGTGATGGTGTGCGTGCTTCTGGTGAGCTTGGCCGTTTGTCTGGTTTTGATTCCAGCACTGGTGGCCTGGCTCGGCCTGCTCACTCGGCCCGAACGTAGCGGCGGCATCTACGGTTTGTCACGGGGCTTCAACATCGCTTTTGGCTTTATTCGCCGAATTTACCTCAGCATTCTCTCAAGCCTTCTTTCGCGACCGGCCGTGAGTGGACTGAGCATTGCGGCCATTGCCTCCCTGACCCTCGGCTCTCTCTGGTTCGCACACCGGGAACTCCCCCGAGAGATCATTGGCAAGGCAGCCTCACGCACTGTTGGCCTGAACTTTCGCTTCAAAGAGCCTGTCGATGATCCCCAGCAACGGCTCGGGATCTTCCGCGAAGTGGGAACCGCTCTCCGGCAGGAACTCGGTGACCGCCTCTCCCACACCTTCACCAACAGCGGCAACGACTGGGGGGTGGTGTTGATTTTCCTCCGCGACAAGGAAGAGACCAAGGCTGTGCGAGAACGGCTGGAGGAGCTTTTTCCTGAAACAACATCTCACACCACCCGCACCTTTGATTGGACGCCCTCTTCACTGACGATTGAAGAGCCCGACCTTTTGGAAGTGCACGTGCATGGTGAAAGCGACGAAACTCTGCGTCAGGTGTTGGAAGACACCTCGGGGCTGCTGCGGCAAGACTTCCCTAAAGCACAGATCTTCACCACACCCTGGTCGTCAAAGTCAGACCAACTCACCCTCCAACCCGACTGGGAAAAGATCGGTCACCTCCAGAATGAAGGGTTGCTTCCCGGGGGTGTTGACTCCGTGATTCAGTCGCTCGACCTCTTGTTCGGCCCAGCTGAGCTCACCGAGTGGCAACAGGCTGGCGACAAAGTTGAAGTGAAGTTGGAGCTTCCCGAGAAGTTGATCAACTCCCGCCAGCGGCTTGAAAACTGGCTCATCGACACCGGCGCTGGCCCCCTCCCCCTTCGAGCTTTTTTCCGCTTCGAAGAAACCCAGCGTTGGTCCAACTACGTGATGGAAGAAGGAAAGCCCGTTTACTCTCTGACTGTGGCCGCCGACCCCGAACGCAAAACAGACGTGTCGGCCGTGAAAGCGCGTTTGGATGCTCTTTTGGCTTCGGCCCAAGCCTCGGGCCTTGAGTTCACATTCGACTACAAAGAGACTGACGCAGAGGTCAAAAAGACCATTTGGTCTTTGGCACAGGCTCTGGCTATTTCGTTCTTGCTCATTCTGCTCATTGTCACTTTTCAGTTTGGCTCTTTGAGAAAAAGCGCCATTGTTCTTTCGGCCATTCCCTTAGGGGTTTTGGGGTCAGCCTTGGCCCTTGTGACGTTTGACTCCGTGCTGTCTATGAACTCCATGCTGGGCTTGATTCTTCTGTGTGGCACAGCGGTGAACAACTCTATCTTGTTTGTCGACTTCTACCAACGCAGCCTGCGGGAAGAACCCCATATGGACGTTTCAAAAGCCATCGTGCAAGCTGCCTCTTTGCGTTTTCGGCCCATTGCCATGACAACCCTCACCACTATTTTTGGTATGCTTCCCATTGCCCTGGGTTGGGGCTCGGGGGGTGAAGTGCTCAAGCCCCTCGGCGTGGCCATTTCGGGTGGGCTCGGCGTTTCAGCTCTGCTCACACTCTTCGTTGTTCCCTTGCTTTTGGCCGCGGTTTTTCAGCGGCGATCGGCAGCCCCACAGCACGTGGCGGCAAGTGAGAAAAAGATCGACCGATCGGCCGCAACTCCTTCACCAGGAGGCTCCCTCCCCGAGGGGGCTACGGCGTGGCTCGTTGGCTTTCTTGTCCTTCCCCTTCTTGTGTGGAGTGCGTCTGGGCAGACCGCTTGGGCGCAGGCCACTTCGCAGTTCAACCTAAAAACCTTTGAACAAGCCGTGACCGATCCCTCGTCGAACCCCTCTTTGCGTGCGAGTGAAGCCCGGCTGAGCGCCGGAGAAGAAGAGCGATCCGCTCTTTGGGCCGAGCTCCTGCCCCAATTGGAAACCGGAGCCACACACTGTTTCTATGGAGATGGACCGACGGCACCGAGCCTCCAGGCCTGTTCGGCCGGAGACACGACCTACGGAGCCACGCTGCGCGAGAGCATTCGCAGCCCCTGGAAGCTTCACAAAAAACTGCAGATCAACGAGGCCAAACGCGAACGCCAGCAGGAGCTGCAGAAACGAGATTTGCGCAATCAGCTGAGTGCTGTTCGGGCGGCCTACGTGGACGTGTTTCATTTGCAGGAATCCATTCAACTCAACAAAAGCAACCTTGCGGTCACCCAAAAAAATCAGGCCGATGTGGAGCAACGCTTCAAAAGGGGCGGAGCTTCTCGCCAAGACCTCATTCAAGCCACACTCATTGCTGAAGAGTTGGGTCATGAGGCAAAAGCCCTACAAGCGCGTTTTCGAGGTGCGGAAAAGCTCCTGTTTCTGAAAGCGGGTCTGCCCAAAGCCGGCTCTTCCCCAGGGCAGAACTATGCTCCGCCCCTTGCCGAGCAAAAAGACCTGCGGGGTCTCGCCGAGCAAGCCCTGAACCAGCTCGGTTTGGGAACCAAAGCCTCCTCAAACGAAACAAACTCTGAAGCGGCACCGGGCTCTCCCACGGGGCCGAACATGCTTCCCGAGCACAGCGATCTCGCCGCTGAGGCTCAACAGCTCGGCATTTTGCAGGCAGAACGCAATCTGGAACTCTTCAACCTGGCCCCTGACCTGGCTCTTGAAGCGCGCGCCCGTTGGAACGAAGACAGCAATTCTTTGGGTGACGCTTCTCAGGAGATCCTTCTCACAGCCACCTGGACCTTGCGCTCTTCAGACTACTGGAGCAACAACAAACGGGAGAGTGACCTCGCCGCAGCACTGGCCGAGTTCGAGGCCAAGAAAATTTCTCTGCAGGAAGCGGTTCAAACCGGGGCTCTCTCCCTTCAACAGAGCCTCACACAACTTCAGCGCGCTAAGGGCAGCGCGGCACTGCGGCGAGAACTGCTTCAACTTTCAGCACAGCAATACGAGCGGGGACAGATCAGCGCGAGGGAATACGACGACGCCCTGCGCGACGAGATCAACGCCAGCCAACAAGTACTCGACGCCGAGCGCAATCTGCTTCTGCGGCTCTACCAGCTGGGTGCCATCACTCCTCTAGAACTCTAGAGCTTCCGGGCTGTCAATGGCCTGGCACTGCGGCCCACAAGGCGCACAGCTCCCGTAAAATTCAAGGGAAGACCCCATTCCTTGAGGAGATCCCCTATGTCACACCCCCTTCCCCGCCGCGTGTGTGCTGTGCTGTTGGCGTCAACTTTGGTTGCATCGTCGTGCACCTCGCGCACCCAAAACCAAAACACACGGCCCACGGGTCTCGATTTTGGACAAAAGGTGGAGCTCTACCCCAGCAATGACTCCGTTTTTTATGATCCTAAGATTCAAAATGAGTTCACAGCCGACATGGAGGGCAAGCAGCACACTGTGGATGACTTCACGTTCACACCAGAGTTTGCAGAGAAGTCCCATGACCTGCTCAACCACGGCATTGATTTCACAGCGCTCAACTGCCGCATCGAACAGCGACTACAGGAGCAGAGACAAAACAGTCAAGATCAAAGCCAAGAGATCGAGGAACTCCGGCAACAGGCTGACCAAACGAAACAGAAAATGGACAAGATCTCGAACGATCGTGAGTTTCAGCAGCAGGCCGCGACCCTCACACAGCAACTTGACAAACAGGGTTACAACAACACAGAAGTGATGGGCGACTTTAGGAATCTTAACCTCCAGGAATTCGAAGACAAAGCCGACCAAGTGGCCCAGCAAAAAGATCCCAAGTGGATTCCCCAACCCGAAAAAGGCAAAGAAGAACCGAAAGAGCCCAAGCTGCCTTCACCCGACCCCGGCCAGGAAGAGCAAAAGCCCCAGCCCATTGTGCAAGAGCCGCTGCCGGCCTGTGACAAAGGTGACAACAGTGAGATTTTGGCGGTCCTTGCTCCTGCGCCCGCCATTTTGGGAACCAGCATTGGGTCAGGCGGTGACACTCCCACCGAGAGGCCTCCTGAGAAAGTGCCCGAACCTTCTAGTGTGGCGGGTGTTCTGCTCGCCGGCGCCCTGTTTGCGTGGTTCAAACAAACCAAGAAAAAACAAAAGCAGAAACAGCAACAATAGAGCCCGCCTGCTGAGGTCTGGCACGACCCAGAGCTTTTCTTTCTTCAGGGTTGATCCTCAAAGTTCTCCTGCAGAAAACGCCTGTAGAGTTCCCGCTCCGGGGTCCAGTCAATGCTCCAGGTGTCTTCACTCCTCGTGATATTCCCGTTGGAGGCATCTTTTCTATCGGCCTCCCCATCTTGAACGGCGCACGTGGGATCTCGTGGCTTCACCTCCACCAATTGAATGGCCGTGGTGAGAATGGCCACGGCCTTTTTGTCAATCAGCGGATCTTCTCCAAAAAAGTGATCACTTGAAGCGGCCAGCAGAGAACACGAGCCGGGAAGGATCATGTCGGGCAGCAAAGAGAACCCATCATTGGGCCCGTAGCGTCGCAGAAAGCGGTATTGGCTAAATTCGTAGTCAGCAATGTCTCCGGAAAGGGAAAGCCCCACATAGTTGAGCACCACGATGTGCTCGGGCATTTGCAGAGTTTTCAGGCGCTCCTGAGACTCTCCCGCGCGCATGCTCTCAAAACTCTCCATGCGCCAGCTTGTGGTCCAAACCACCAGGCGAAAGAAAGGCCCAATGAAACCGGAACTCAACCAGTCCATGGCGTGAGAACCACCCAGGAGACCACCCATGTTCATCCACGCGTCAACACGGTTGGTTTCGTTGGTCTCGAGAAGCTTGCCCAAGGCCAGGTGAATGGCTGGGCCCGCGGAGCTTGCACCCACAAGCAACACCCGTTTTCGGGGATCAACCTTTTCCCGCAGCACATTCACCAATTCCGCTGCGTTCTCCTCAACGGTGCCAATAGGGTCCACCTCCACGAAAATGGCCGGCATGCCCATTTCACCCAAGAGTTTCAACGGCAGCGCAAAGTTTGCCCCCGTTTGGGGGCCAGTGTCGATGTAGTCGTAGCCAGGAACCACCACAACCACATAACGGCGCTTGTGCTCGTCTGTGATGAGCTCAGTGCCATGCTGCAGGTTTTTGATAAAACGCCGCTGAACTTTCTGGTTTTGCGGTTGAGCTGTGAGCTGCTGCCCAAAGACCACAGCGGCAAAGTCAACGGAGTGCTCCTCTGTGAGCTCAGAAAGGTCTGATTGCGAAGGCACCCGGTCTTGTAGCTTCGCGGCAGTTTGCTTCACAGCCTCTTCATGGGGGGAGTCTTCTTTTTGCCGACCCGCTTGTCGCTCGATGAGATGTTGAGCGGCCTCGGAGTCAACGATCGTCTTCACAAAATAAGGCCCCACCGCACCTTCGACGGGAATTTTCGGAGTGGCCTGGCACCCCGTTGAGAAAACGGCAAAAGAAAAAGCGATCAGCACCGCAAACAGTGCGATCTGACCTCGCATGACACCCCCAAATTGAGCTCCCCAAAGGAGAAAGGTGCGCTTGCACCGGGCGCCATACTAGCACGGACCTGTTCAGAGGAAGCGGAGGTGCTCGGCAAATTGTTCGGGCTCGTTCGGCCTTTTCTCAAAAGTGAGAAGAAATGAAACACACAAAAAGTTGTGTATGTCGCGTGCTCATTCCCTCTTTATTTGACCGCTCGGCCGAAGTTTTCTAGAGTCTCACCAGTGGTTGCGCCGCCCTGGAGTCAGTTGCACCAACGATTTGTGCCGATGAACGGCCGCTTCGTGTCAGAGTGGAGCACCGCTACCGAACAGCTGGCAGTGGGGAGGTCTTTAGGCTCTCCCCCCAGAATCAGTCAAGGGGCCTTCTTGCTGTGAGCTGTTCGCGTAGGAACCTAGCCCGGAACTGTTGAATCTCTTGGCTCCGAGGCAGCTTGGGCTCCTTCCGGGCGCCGTTTTTGAGGTGATCCGTGCTGGCGCCCTTCCGCCTGAGTGCCGTCAGTCTCCCTGTGCAAGGGAAGAATCAACACCGGAGTGCGAGCTGCCGTCACCAGGTGTTGCAGAGTTGAACCCAAATAGCCAAACTCGGATGCTTCGGCACTTCTGCCCAACACAAGCAAGCCCCCTTCAGCCCACTTCTGACAGCGGCTCTGCAGCACGTCTTCGGGACGCCCGGGCTGCATGATCACCTGACGCTCTTTCCACTGGGGGCCACACTTCTCCACTTCGCTTTCCAAGCGGTGACGCATGTTGTCTTCAATGAGGGAATAAATGAGATCATCTGACTTGGCCGCGTGACTCAGCTTCGACTCTGGCGCTTGCAACAGCGCCTCACGCCGAAAGGCGTGCACCAACTCAAGCGACTCACAGCCCCAAGCCGG
>JANQPW010000133.1 GCA_028285285.1 Silvanigrellales bacterium | reverse complement strand
TCTGCTGCTTTGCCAATAGAAACAAACACAACACCACCAATGGCTTTGTCCAACACAATTCCAAGAGGCTATCAATATTTTTCCTGGATTGCAGTTCGTTGATTCTTCCTATGTCGTAACTACAAAAGTGGAATCTAAATTCAACCGGTGTTCACTTTATGAACAGTTCTGATCAGGTTTATGGGGTGCAGTCGTCACCCCCTTGATCGACTTTGGAGACTTTGCGCCCGTTCAGTTCTCATCCCACGACGACGACCACATGGCCCGTCGGAGCCTCGCCTTTTTTCTTGTGGATGTGGCAACACCGACCAACACACAGAGACACTTCTCGATGAGTACATGGTGGAACAGCCAGTTGAGAGGTTTCTCAACCCAAGAAATCGAGAAGATCGACCTTTTGCGCAAAAATTTCTGCACAGCAAAACAAGTATCCACGCCCTCATGCACCCCTGCTTGTTCTCCACTCTCTTGGAAGAAGAGAGCCTGACCCAGTTCGTCAACCAACGTGCGCAGAGATCCTCCGTTCTCAAACCATTTGGAAAAGCGAGCTGGGAAGCTGAGTCAAAAAGGTTCCTTCAATTGGCTCAGGAACACTGCGAAAAATCCCACGACAACCTCAAGGCTGAAATCAGCGCCTGGAAAGCAAAGAGGTCGCCTTCCCAATGAAGATTCCATGGCCTCGAACGCGTCTTAGGAGTCGAGTTTCGATCTTGACCCTGTTGTGTCAGATCGTGTTGAAAGCGCCAGCCGTGGAGAAATAAAGGCTCGAAAAGCGGCAGGCCCTCGCTGCCGCATTTCTTCATCGAGCTGAGCCCGCTGGCGCAAGTTCAGTGATTCATAGTATTGCGCCAGCTTCAGGGCATACTCCATTTCTCCATCAAGGGGGCTGGAAACGGTCGGAGGAGTGGAAGCCCCTACCGGTGTTTCATGCTCTTCTGACCATGTGGTGCCACAGCGCTGGGCCCGACGAGCCAGAGCTTTCAACCGCTTCAGCCGAGTTCCGGAAGCAGAAACGGGCACCGTTTTCCCTTTCAAGGCTGTTTTTTCGGCAACAGGCCGAGGCTCAAAAGAAGAGGAAGAAGCCCCCTGGGCCAAAAAGCGTGCAGCCACACGTCTCTCAAACTCCAAGACCTCATTCATGTGATCAGACAAACTCACTAGCTGCACGCCACCCCCACTGGTGACGTTCTCTCCGACCAACGCGGCTTCATTTCTCTGGCGCAGATCTCGCACCCGATGAGAGGGCAGGGCATCGGCCCACCCCAACACACCAAGGTCATACAGCTGTGCGCCTCGACCGAGAAGCTCGGAGCAGAACTCTCGGGACTGTTTCGAGCTCAACTCATCGCAAAGCACAAGGCCGTCACCGCTTTCTCCACAAGAAGCTTTGCGCAGCTCAATCCACAAATACAGCAACAGTTTTTTGAGCGAAGAAGTTGGCCTGCCACGGCCCCGACCGGCCGTGGTGGTGGAACCTTGTGAAGCCAAAACACTTGGATTCAAAGTCACAAAGCAGTGAGGCTGCGGCTGAGATTGTGGAAAAAAGTGCAGTTCACCTTTCCCTTTCTTTGAGAAACGAGGATCTGCCGCGTCGCTCAAAAAGTTACCCGAAAGCATGGTTTCAGCGTCCATGAGGAAATCTATGACAAGACTTCCCTGTTCTTCAATGCGAGTGCGCTGAACCAACACGCAACTGCTGCGTGCGGCCACAACAGGGCTTCTCTGACCCGAGGCTCGCGCCACCGCTGAACCTTCGTCGCTGAGTTTTTCACCACCCAAAAGCGCAGAGCGTGTCACACACTCCAGGGGACTCATGAGGTGTTGACTCAGCTCATGGAATTGTTCCAGTTGCTCAGCATGGGTTCCTCGAAACAACTCCGAGAGAGCGAAGGAAACACTCCTGCCGCTGGCTTCACCATTGAGAAAACGACGCAACAATGCGTTCCAAAGTCGAGAGTAGCTCACAATGAGTCGGCCTGTCGTCTTCTGCGGAATACCCAATATTTCGGAGTGAGCTCCTGAATGGGCCCCGGAGGTATGGGCCACAGAAATATTCCAGAAGGAACGCCCACAGCGCAGCAATAACCCTTCCAGCCACCAACGTGGTATCACAAGACGCTTTTTGAGTGCGTAATGCGAGGCCCCAAAGAACTTGTGAGACACAGAGTTGGTGCGAAGCTCGGGTTCAGCCCGATCGTGAGACGACAAAGGCCCCCTCCCTGCCTGCCCGGAGCTTGCAGAGTCGGCTTCTTGGCTTTCTTTGCCTCGTAGGTAACGCAATCAGACATCTCCCGACAACCCGGCCAAGTTGGACCTCAGCAGAGCTTTCAAATCACCAGAACGAAACAGCTCAGGCAACACGTGTTCCACCGTTTGAACAATGGTCTTGACCTGAGTGTCACATTCCACTTCTACCCGCTCCCCTTCCTTTAGGTTTTTCAGATTTGTAGCGGCAAGAGTGTGTGGAATCAGCATCAGCACAATGTGTCCCTCAGCCGGTTTTTTTTCTGCCACCGTGAGGCTCACACCCTTCACTGCAATGCTACCCTGAGGCACGACCCACTTCAGGAGAGGTGCGTCCAAACTCAACGTGAGAAACTGAGACTCTCCCTGCTTTTCCCAACAAACCACACACGCACAACCATCCACATGCCCTTGCACCCAGTGACCGCCCAGAGGATCTCCCTGCCTCAAAGCGGGCTCGATGTTAAGCAAATCTCCCTCTTTCAGCTCCGCGAATGCCGAACGAGCCAGAGTTTCACGGCCCACAAAGAAGCTGACAATGTGGCAGTGCCCAGCACCGCCAGAGCCATCACCGGCAACAGGAACAGCTGAAGTCACCGTGAGGCAAACGCCATTCACAGCCACACTTGCACCGAGTTCAAGATCGGCAGAAGGCAACCGCATCTTGATTTGAAGGCTGGCACCTTCCTCTTCAAACTCAATTTTTTCGAGAAGAGCGACCTCTCTCACCAAGCCTGTGAACATACCCACTCCATCACGGAACTCATGAGTCGAGCTGGGCTGGTCCTTCGCGACGCACACTCCAGTAGTCCGGCTTCTGCACCATTTCCGACTCCAGAACCCGAAGTTCTTTCATGAAGTCTTCGGCGTTTTCAAAAGCTCGGTAGACCGAAGCAAAGCGCACGTAAGCCACAGGATCAATACCCCGCAGTGAACCCAGCACAATGTCACCCACGCGGGAGGTTGAAATCTCTCGCTCGCCGCATGATCTCACCATACGCTCCACTTTCAAAGCAATACTTTCAATCACATCAGGATTCAGATTCCGCTTGCGAAAAGCGAGGCCCAGGCTCTTGAGAAGCTTTTCTTTGCTGAAAACTTCCCGATTCCCATTGCGCTTCAACACGTATATGGGGAGATCTTCAACCCTTTCAAAGGTGGTCATACGAAACCCGCACTCGAGGCATTCCCGCCGACGTCGAACAGTCATGCCGTCACGACTCTCCCGGCTTTCCAAAACCTTCGTTCCCTCAAACCCGCAGTTCCGACACTTCATGAGATCCCCCCACAACACCCTCAGATGTTGTTTTGTCCGTTCCACGCATACCCTTTGGAACCAAAAACCCCATCGTAAAGGGGAAGAGACGAGCAGAGCTCTGCGACCATTTTGCGACCCCGCTCCTGCCAACCCTCAACGTCGGCGATGCAATCTGAAATCACCCCCGCCAGCGGTTTCATGTGCTCCTCCACAAGGCCACGTGTTGTGATCGCTGGGGTTCCGATGCGCACCCCACTGGTCACCATGGCAGAGCGGGTTTCACCGGGCACGGTGTTCTTGTTCACTGTGAGACCAACTTGCGCCAATCGATCTTCAATTTCCTGCCCACTGAAAGACGACTGGCGCAGATCGATGAGAAGCAGGTGATTGTCGGTTCCGCCTGAAACCAAGTGAACCCCGGAGTCAACCAAGGCCGCAGCCAAAGCCTTCGCGTTGTTCACAACTTGAACCGCATGGTCTCTGAACTCGGGCTTGAGGGCTTCCCCAAAGGCCACCGCCTTTGCAGCAATCACATGCATGAGAGGCCCCCCCTGAATTCCTGGAAAGACGGCCCGATCTATGGCAACTCCGTGCTCTTCATCGGCAAGAACAACCCCCCCTCGCGGGCCGCGGAGAGTTTTGTGGGTTGTTGACGTGACAAACTGTGCGTGGGGTACCGGGCTCTGGTGCACACCTGCCGCCACCAACCCCGCAATATGCGCCATATCCACAAGGAGTTTCGCACCCACTTCATCAGCAATTTCACGAAAGGTCTTGAAGTCAATTTGTCGAGGATAAGCACTTGCGCCAGCGATGATCAGCTGCGGTTGATGCTGTCGTGCTGCTTCACGAACCCGATTGAAATCAATTTGTCCGGTAACCTCATCAACACCATAGAAAGCCGCATCGTAAAGCTTTCCTGAAGCATTCAACTTGAAGCCATGCGTGAGATGACCACCATGGCTCAAGTTCATGCCCAAAATTCTATCGCCTGCCTGAAGTGCCGCCAAAAAGACACTTTGATTGGCCTGCGCGCCGCTGTGAGGCTGAACATTCGCCGCAGCGGCGCCAAAAAGTCGCTTCAGTCGACTTCGAGCCATTTCTTCAGCTGGATCGACCCACTCGCAACCCCCGTAGTACCGTTTTCCTGGGTAACCCTCTGCGTACTTATTGGAAAAGACAGAGCTCAGGGCTGCCAACACGGCCGGGCTGGCGACATTCTCAGAGGCAATCAGCTCCAGGCCGTCCTGCAGGCGCTTCGCCTCTTTGGCAAAAAGTCCGGCGATCTCCGGATCTTCTTTTTCCAAACACGCACGCTCAGAAGACAAAAAAGACATGAACTCACTCCGCTTCCCGGTTTCCAACACGCTTCTCAATTTCCGCGATTTTGGCCACGCGTTCCTTGTGGCGGCCATCTTCAAACTCTGTGGCCAGCCAAATTTTCAAAAAATCAATGGCACGACTGTGGTTGACGGTTCGCGCTCCCATGCACAGAATATTTGTGTCGTTGTGCGCGCGAGACATCCGCGCTGAAAACTCATCGTAAACAACGGCCGCGCGAATGCCGGCAAACTTATTGGCTGCAATAGACATGCCCGTGCCCGTGCCACAGATCAGCACTCCTCTGTCGGCACGACCGTTTGAAACCTCTGAAGCGACCACATCGGCAAAGTCGGGGTAGTCTACCGAGCCCTCTGAATCAACAGAGACCCCATAGTCGAGAACGGAGTGGCTGGTGAGAGAGAGATAATCGGAGATCAGACTCTTGAGGTCTTTCCCCGCGTGGTCAGAAGCAATCGCAATCTTCACTTCGAAAAGTCCTTTCGCCCGATCACACGCCGAACTTCACATGCAGATTTCGGAAAGGCCCTGCGCCGCAGGTGCTCCCACC
>JANQPW010000119.1 GCA_028285285.1 Silvanigrellales bacterium | reverse complement strand
GCCTCCCTCAACGAGAGGAAAGATTGCTTCATTGTTTCTTCAGCGAGGAGCACTTGTGACAATCGAGTTACGGCTTCGGGAAGAGGCCGCTGAATTTTTTCATTTGCGAGTCGGTCTTCTCGACGTCTGAGCCACTGCAGCGCTGTGAAAGCAATGACCACAACAAGCGTGAGGAAGAGCGGCAAAAAGAGCGAAGCAGAGAACCCAAAGGTCTCAGCGGAGGCAGCTGGCGGGGTATCAGCCCGTTGGTCCACAGGAGCTGCAGCCTGTGAACCAAGTTTTGGATCAGCTCGCAACGATCTCATCCCTCATGCGAAGACACGCCGTTTTGGGTCGACTTTTCACCAAAACACGGCTTGTGAAGTTATCTTAACACTTAGAGGAAAACCGCGGTGTCCGAAATTTCACGGGAGGTCAAGAGCTCGCATCTCATGCGGCAAAAAGGTTCGGTAGCAGCTTCTCGGCAGAGCCTAGAATGAAGAGCCAAGGGCGGCCGCCCCAAACACACTCTTGATGTCGTTGTCGGTGAATCGCAGACCAAGGCCAAAAAAGCCAAGTGGTCCGGGCTCTCTCAAGATGTTGTCGGCACCACCGGTGAAGTAAACATTTGGCGTGATAAAGATATTGGCGTAGGTCTTCAGTCGCACAATTCCAGCGGTGTCTTCTCTTAAGTTGGAGTTGGGGTCATCCCCAAAGTTGAAGGCCTCCACACTGGCAATGATCCGGTCGCGCCAAAGGTACATGTCACTCGCCACACCAGCAGAGCTTTCAAACAAACCAAAGCGAACGCCCAAAAAGTCAAATCGTTTCGAAAACTGAGCATTGAAGCGAATGGCTCCCTTGTCGCGGAGCACTTCTTCCTCTTCCTGGGTGGCTCCCGAGACCTCTGTGTCTGGCTGGGTCGAGCGTCGCACGATGCGTTCGCTCTTTGTGGAGTCTGTGATGCCCAGCAAATAAAACTTGTCAGGACGAGTGCGCATCAAAAAGTTGAAGTGATTGCCAAACTGACCCAGGCTCTTGTTGCTGCGAACTTCCCCTTTGTAGTCCACCGCAATTTGCAGTTTCGTAGCGGGCTTGAGAACCTCTTGAACCTCTTTCAAGGTTTGGCGAATGTCATTGGCGGTATCGTCTTTAGCAACAAGTTGCCCAATAGTGCCTTCGCCCCGCTCAACTTTGTCGACAATCAGCTGCACTTTTTCTGAAGCCAACTGCAGATTTTCCATGGAAAGATCAACGGCTGCGATGATCCGGTCAAAACGCTCTTCATTCTCGCCACCCGTGATGCGACGCAATTGAGCGGCAAAGTCCCTCACATCTTGGGTGGCATCACGCGCTGCGATGATCAATTCGTCAACCCGGGCGTCATTCCGCTCAAGAATGGAATTGACGCGATCAGAAGCTTCCTTCAAAGAGGCCAGGAGCTGTCCGGCTCGCTCCCCTTCTGCGGTGATGAAGCCCTTCGTTTCAGCAGTTATGTCTTCGATATTGCTTAGAATATTCTCCAGAGAGCTTTGTCCGTCTTCGTTTCCAAGCACATTCTTGAGGGTGTTGCTCACGGTCTTGATGTCTTTTGCGATGCTCCCCAAAGAGCCCATCAGCGCATTGAGGTCGTCCATTTCCTTGATCTTCGGAATGAGGCCGCCCGGCTCAATTTCTTCGGCGTCTGCAACCGCATCTGTGCGCACGATCTCCAAATAAACATCGCCCAAGATGCCACGTGAACGCAGCTCTATGTATGTTCCCTTTGTGACACGAATTTCACCGTCAATTTCAAAAAACACTCGTGCGCCAGAGTCTTTGATCTTGATGTGGGTGACCTCTCCAATGGGAACACCGGAAGTTCGAACCTGAGTTTTGGGGCCAACGCCACCCACATTTTCCAAGTCTGTGTAAAAGGGAACCGCCTTCGCGGCAAAGGGGTTTCCCTCGAGTGTGATCGTGGTGATCGCCACAACGGCAAGGGCAAGCAATGTGAAGAGACCAACCTTGAATTCCGTCGTGAAATTTTGACCTGGCATTCTGTCCTTGCTTCTCTCTGTGTGTCTCTCTTCTGATTGTAGGGACTTCGGCTCAGCTGAGACAGTTTTTGATAGGAAACTTCTTCCATCACGCCAAGAATCGTGCATTCCTGAGCTCAAACTGCCAGAAAACTCAGAATAATTGCGAATTCAGGTGATGTCCAGCTTCAGCCTGTGCCGGCAAAGGCAGGTCGCGAGTGTCGAAGTCTTGAGCATTTTTTTCAAAAAAAGGGACAGCCGTCACTTCAGTCTTTTTTCAAAAGTCAAGACAAATCTCCGCAATTTCTAAACACTCCCCAGTAACATTTTCTTTTTTTGAGCCAAAATCGCCCACTTGGCACCCATTCTGCATTGCGAGCTGAAGAGTCACACCCTTCTACTTATGGAGACTGCACCATGTTTCTCAAACGAATTGTTCCCGCCCTAGGCGCAATGGCCATTGTTGCCGGTTTTTATCAGTCTTGTGGATCGGATGTTTCGATCGACGAAAATGGTAACGAGTACTTGAGCGTTACTGGCTCAAACTGCGAAAAGGCCGGTTCTTCTGCAAACAAAAAGTACTGCTACTACATGATCTCCAACCACAAAAACGTTGTTTTGACAGCTCGCGACGAATACGAGCGCAAATATGGCTCTGGTGGTGCTTGTGCTCTCACACAGTCCACTGGTTTGGAAATGGCTGGAGTGGTTTCGTTTTTTCCTGAACGCCCCGCCTCAACTCTTAAACTCAAAGGTGCCCTGGTCTACGGGGGCACTCATGGCGGTGTGAACTACGGAGCTTCCAAAGGCTGGAGAAAGGTTTCCTGCTCTGAGTTGAAGGCCGGTGACATCGTGTTGACAAAGCCAAAGGACCCTCAGGATATCGGTCAAATCAACTACCACTCGTTCATGTTCGTGCAGTGGGTTTCTGGCAGCAACAAAACTCAGGCTTGGTCTATCGACTACCACAACCCCCGAGTTGCTGAGCTGGAAGGCAAGGCCTACAAACGTTGGATAAAGGTTCCCGCTGGTTCCTCCGCAGGGTCAAATCCGTTTACCTACGGCGGCAACCACCTTTGCGACCACGGTCTGCGCGCCACCTACTAAAGAGGCGCTTGACGTAACGTCTAAGCAATGGGTTTGGACAGGGGGCCATTGAGACCACCGGTGCGAAACTGCACCAGGAGGGGATCGGTGGCCCCTTTGAGATCTGCTGGTGTTCCCTCAAAGTAGATCTTTCCTTCATGAATCATGCAAATGTGTTCTGCAACGTGCATCACGGAGTGGAGATCGTGGCTAATGACCACACTTGTGAGATTGGGAATCTTGCTCTGCATCTCTCCAATGAGATCGTCGATGAGTTCCGAGATCAGCGGGTCCATGCTGGTTGTGGGCTCGTCGTAGAGAATGATCTGGGGGTCCAACCCCAATGCCCGAGCTAAGCCCACCCTCTTCTTCTCGCCAATGGAAAGCTGTGAGGGCATGCGAGTTGCCGAACCCGGCATTCCGACCAA
>JANQPW010000106.1 GCA_028285285.1 Silvanigrellales bacterium | reverse complement strand
CTCAAAGGAACATTTGTTTTTCAGGCGGAGGAGCTTGTTCCTGGCGCGGGTCTTCAAAACCCAGTGATCCCTGACCTCCTGAGCTTCAGCTACACGCAGACTTTCAAGACCCGCCGCGGAAACCTTGTTGTGCGAGGCTACGGTATCGGTGCGGTCTCCCAAGGCCTCTTCACATCGATTCACAGTCTCGATTCAGGCACAGGGCGCTTTGCGCAGGCCACACGCGCATCCTTTGCAAATGTTTCAAGCACTGACCCCGAGAATCCAAACGGTCGTTACGAGGGTGAGGTTTGTTTTCATGAAAATGCGCTCACAGAAGACTCTGGAGAGAATCCATGAAGACACAATTGCATTTTCGCAGGTCGGCATTGATGTGTTGCGCACTGTTCAACGTCTTTGGCAACGGCTATGCGTCTCCAGCGGAATCTACATTTCCCTCAACACGTTGTGTGAGCATTCACACCAAAGGCAAACCTGAAGCCCCCACTGGAGATTGTGTGGGGCGCCCTTCCCAACAGTGCATTGAAGGGAAAATTCTCTCTGGCGTTCTCAAAGGGAGTTTTGTCTTCGAGGCGGAAGAGGTCGTGGAGGGGGCAGGCTTGACGCCCGACGGGAGCGACGTGCTTTCGTTTCGGTACACGCAAACCATCCAAACCAAAAGGGGTGAGCTTGTGCTTGATGGTCTTGGAATTGGAAGCCCGAGCGGGCAATTGTTTGGATCGGTGCACAGGTTCCGCTCCGGCACGGGGCTCTTTGCTCGCACAAGCCACATCAAGCTTTCAAAGATCTCCTCTACCGATCCGGAAAACACGGGCAGCGGCTATCGCGGAGAGATCTGTTTTTTCCGAAGGTGATTCTCTCACTCTTCAGAGAGCTTCTCCCCGGCATCCTGAAGCATTTCTCCAAGCTTCTGTCGGGTTGCCGTAGCCTTCTCTGCGGAGCGTTCTTTGAGCTCGGCTGTCAACTCTTTGAGCCTTTCTCGAAGCTCGCTCATCTTTTCATTCACGTCCTTTTTTGCCTCTCCCGCCTTTTCTGCCGACTCCTCACCCTTTTTTGCGGCCAGCTCCGAGACTTTCTCTCCCAGTTCAACAATGTTCTCTTTAACTTCGGCTATTTTTTCTTTGATTTCAGCGATCTCGTCAGCGAACGCTGTTTTTCTATCGAAACAAAGCCCGGCTACAGCACCTAAAAACGCCAACAATATCAAATGAATTCGACTCAACTTCTGCTCCTTTTGCGCGGTCAACGTCCGATTATGGAACAGCTCTGAATGGCGCGCAAGAACTCCTTTGAGTTGACCAAACTCTGGTCGGGTCTTCGGCCCCGCAAGTTCACAAGTGCTCAGAAAAACTGATAGAATATCCGGACACAGAGAGCAAATATGGCACAATATTTGCTTTTTAGTTGTTGGTAGTCTTGAGACCAACAAATGGAAGGGCATGAAATGAGCAACTCCACCCTGATCACATCCTCTCTTATTTGGACCGCTTTGTTCGGTTTCGCCCTCGGCTGCGAGCAACAGTTCAAGGGAACCGGTGGAGCGCGCCCGGCACAGCAAAACGAAGAGGTTTCTCCGGAGGAAACAGAGGGGCTGGCAGAACAGCCCGTTCCGGCCGGACCCACGACCGAGGTTTGCACCGGCAGCCACAAAGCGGCCCGCCTCTACTTTGTCGTCGACAATTCCAATTCACATGGGTACGTGATTCCCGGCCAAGCCGAAAGAGAGGGAACGGATCCCGCTCGAGTAACCACAACTGTGCGCGGGCGCGACGAGGCCCGGACCTACCGCCAAGAAGCTCTCTACACAATCGTAAAACGGACCATTGAGTTGGACCGGGGAGCCAAAGAAACAAATCCAGAATTTCTCGGGACCAGCCTCGGAATCTCTTACTTTCCGAAGTATCAAGGAGATGGAAACCCTGCCAACACTTACCCTGGAGAGTTGGCCGACCTCAGTCAGTACGTGGCCGTAACAGGAGCGAGCGGAACGGGTGCTTCGGTTTTTCCGGAAACACTCACCGACCTGTCCACACTCAACCTCACTCCCGAGCTCGATGATGCCCTGTGGAATAGTTTCGCATTCACGCACAACGCCGGTGGAAGCACGCCGTACGCCACCGGACTCCAGGCTGCGGTTGATCAATTCACCTCTGCGGCCCGACCAGAGGGTGACGCTCGAGAGAGCTTTGTTTTGTTTCTCACTGATGGACTTCCTACCGATGAAACTCCCTCTCGCGTTCGGGAGCTGCGAAATCAAATGGGAACTGACACCAAACTCATCATCATTTCCGTTTATGACCCTAATGAAGATCCCCAGCTCACCAACTCCCCCCTTTACCGGAACCTCAAAGCGGCCTTTCTGGGTGCTGTGAGTTGGGCGACCAAACCCGGCAATCCCGACGTTTTTCCGAAAACAGAGGCCGGCTTTGACACGTACTGGAATCAGCTCATAGCCCTGCCAGGGGAGATTTCAGATCAGACTGTTCGGGTTCCAGACGCCGCCCAACTGCAACAGGAAATCGACAAGATCCTTCAAGTGGTGCAAAACTGCACCACCCAATGACTCAAAGATCGCCTTCCGCACCCGTTGCCTGAAAATATCCTCTCTGCACCGGACCAGCTTCAAGTGCCGCAGATTGCGAGAGCTCGGCATGACCCTTCATGAGTGAAATCAGTCGCTCCAAGCCAAGCGCATTCCCAGAACAGGAGGGCAAACCCCAAGCCATGGCTGCTTCAAACTCATGGTCACGCTGAAGATCTGTGCGCTCACCCTCTAAGAGGCGAAACCTCCGCTCCATTTCGGCGCAGCTCGTGAGCTCATGATATCCATTGCAAATTTCGATCCCACAGAGGAAAGCCTCAAATCGCTGCGCAAAAACACCATTCCCCTCAACAGCCGCCAAAGAAGCAAACTGCGAAGGAAAACCAGTGAGGTAAACAAGTGTTTCTTTGCGCACAGCGGGTTCAATCACATCAAGAAACGACTTCCAAAACAAAAGATCCCAGTCATCCTCTTTTCGCACAGAAACCGCCTTGCCCTGAACCGCCTCATAAAAACCTTTTTTATCTCTGCTGAGATGTTGCAAATCCAATCCAAAATATTTTTGGTAGAGCTCATCTATTCTGAAAATGAGCGGTTTTGGAGGCAAAGAGAGTTTGCTCCCCAGGATCTGTGCCAAACCGCAGATGAGTTCGTGGGTTTGGCCAATCAATTCCTGAAGAGACTGTCCCACCGTGTACCACTCCAGCATGGTGAATTGGGGCCTGTGCCACCGAGACGACTCTCCACCATTGCGAAAACTTGGGGCCAGTGAAAACACCCGACCACTTCCTTTCGCCACAACTTTCTTCAGCGCGAATTCGGGGCTTGTTGGCAGCTGCAACGGGTGCACCTTGCCTTTGTGATCGATGTAGTCTGTGCAAAACGGGTTGAGGTAGCGCTCCATACCACCACTTTCAACCAGCAAAGGGGCATCGATCTCAAGGTAGTTTCGGTTTCGAAAAAAGCTCGAAACAAAACGTTTGGCCGAAAAGGCTTCACTGTGAGATCGATTTTCAGAAAAAGGAGGAGGAAAAAAATGAGTTGTTCCTCTTCTCTTTGAATTTTCTGAGAAAGAATTGACCAGCCATCGTCGCCACTTTTTGCAGAGGAAACTCGTTGACGACGACGCTTCCCCTCGCTGATGTGGCACCCCCCACTCAGCTCCCATTGCGGCCGTGTCGATCTTCCAATCGTT
>JANQPW010000088.1 GCA_028285285.1 Silvanigrellales bacterium | reverse complement strand
TCCACCCTGTGGAGATTTTGTGCATGAAGATGAACTGGGTGAAAGCTATGTGGAGTGGCGGTCAGAGTTGGAAACTTGGCCCCTCTCGTGGAGTGCTCGCTTGGGTGACAGCAGTGTGTTCCTGCAGTCGGGCCAGCTGCTCTCCGTGAAGCACAATGCTGGAGCCAATATTGCTGATAGGCTCCGCGGCGGTGCGGTTCAGTTTTCTCATCCCCATGTCACGCTGTTTCTGGGCGTTGGGCGCATTGAAAACCGACTGTTCCCTTATGTTTTAGATCCAGCCGCAGATGTGTCGGAGCTTCGACCAGAAACAACGGCCGGCGCGGCCCATATTGAGGTGAAGCTTTTTGAAAGCAATGAAAACCGCTTGTCACTTGGCGTGGGGGTGGCGCAGCTGAAAGTGGCCCCTCTTGAATCGGCAGGACTTCCGAGCGAGGAGAATCAGCAGCGGGTGGGGCTCGGCTTTCAGGCTGAATCTTCCCTGCTCGATCTGGGTGCCGCGGGCACTCAATACGAGCGCAGGTATTCGGGAGAGAATGCTCCGGAAGAACCCGATATGAGTGATGCACTGCTGTTCGAAGCCAGTCTGAAGTTTCCTTTTTGGACAACCCCCACATTTGCAATGAAGTGGCCTGTGACGGCGGTGAGGTTGCACAAGGTTCCTCTTTATGTGGATCAGCCCGTGTTGGTTGATGACAACGGGACGCCTTTTTCGGCAGACAGCGTGAAGGCTTTGCGTGTGGCGCCCCAATTGAATTTTGGAAATGAGCGAGCTTGGTCTCTCACCCCAAGCTGGGTGCTGGAGCAGGGTTTTGAGGCAGACTCTGGAGAAAAGCAGCAGTCGTGGGGCACCACGCTGGTTTTCCCGCGCTGGGGGCAAAAGCTGGCCGGTGGTTGGCGAAGTTATGAGTCTCCCGGCGTGAATGAGCGCGGCGATGAATGGATAGCGGATGGCACAACAGAACTGGGCACAGAGTATTTGAGCACCCAGCTGTTGTGGAAGAAACTGGAAGCGGAGCCACTCTTGCAGCCGACAGCAGCAGCGGCAAATGAGAGCGGCAGAACTATTGAGGGGCAACGACTTCGTGGCACCTTGGGGGCTCAAACGGCAGGGTTGCTCAACCCTTGGGGGCTGGGAAAGGCAAGCCTGATTTACACCCGCACTGAACAGTGGGGAACCTATGTGGGCCGTTCCGGTCTGCAGGGAAAATCGCTCAATTCCCTTCGACTGGGATGGAGCCAGAGTTTTGTGCAGCTGAGTGTGGCTTATGGTCGAGAGCCTGGTGGCATTGTGTGTTCGGGGGGTGCTTGCGTGCAGCGGCCTCCCCTCGATGGATGGGAAGCCGATGTGTCCCTTTCGGCTTCATTCTGAATAAGGAGATCGGGAATGTTTGTTGTGAGCAAGATGATTTTGGGTGCCCTCACGTGTGGAGTTTTGTCTCTGATGGTGGGTGGTGTGGCCTGGGCTGAAGCTGCGGGAGCAGGGGCTCCTTTGGCTAAAGAAACATTTGCAAGTATTTCAGCTCAGGCTGAGTCAGGTCAAAAAGAGGCTGTGGTTAAGGTTTCGCCGCCGCCGCGCACCAAGCTGAATTTTGATGGACCTTGGAAACTCACTGTGAAGGGCATGCCCTTTGCCGGAGGAGAACCTGTGGTTCTGGGCAAGAAAGACTTTGATCAAAAAGAAAATCAGTTCCGAATTCCTCTCAAAGAAGCCGCAAACACAAAGTGGGAATCGGGAAAGTATGATCTGGTTTATTTCATCTGTGATGATCCCACCACGTGGTGCAAGCGTGCTAAGGCCAGTGGAGAGATTCAGGTCGTGAAAAAGTAAGCGATCTTGAGGTGTGCTATCTTTTGCTTCTCGCAGTTTTACCTGTGTGCGAGACGAAAGGTTTTTTGCATGAGATCGGTGTTCCTCTTTTTTCTGCTCAGTGTCACCGGCTTGGGCTGCGATTATCTTCAGCGAAAAAAAGTCACGGCCGTTCAATCAAGTGAAGTTTCAAAATTTGGAGCTTGTGGAAAGCCAACCAGGCTCATCTTTCGGGGTGAAAAACACACCCTTGCTCGGGAAAATTGGTCTAGGTCAAAAATCGAGCGGGAGCTGCGATCGGGACAAAACAAGGGGTTGATCAGCCTCGATGAGTACCACCACTTTCGGCTGGAGGGTCTTGACGGCTCCCCCAGTGAGATCGGCTTAGAGACGGCCGAAGTAAAAGAGGCCGCGGCCGGAATTCTTCTGGGTTGGCTTGCCCAACAGGTCTATCAAGACAGTATTGACGGTGTTGCGTGGGGCCTTGTTGCCTCGGCGAGGCTCCAGTTCAAACCCAACCATCTTGTCAATCAATACTCGGAGGTGGTGTGGGAGCCACTGTGGAAGGAGCTCCCTGGCACGTTCCGGGATGCCGTTCAGTCTCTCGATTTCGACAATCCAGAAGCTTCGAAGGAGCAGGCCAAAGCAATTGTTTTAAAGGATCGGAAGAGCTTTAGCGGCTACGCAAGGTCATTGTCTCAAAAGATCCTTTCTATTCCTGAGATTAGCTCCTTTTTGAGGTCAACGCCCCAATTGAATGCAGATGTTCAAGCAGGACATTGGAGGGCAGCTTTGAGAAAGATCAACCACCTCAGGGAATTGGCAATGGCTCGGAACATCACCCTCGCACTCAAGACGTTTGCGGCTGACACCTGTAAGGATTTTTTTGTGCGACTGGGTGGGAATCATCTCGAAAGAGTGGCTGACATGGTTGTGCGAGATATTGGATTGGGAACATTGCATCCCCTGAAGATCAAGCTTGAGGCAAGCTATTCCCCTGAAATTCGGTCGCTCTATTCATCTTCTAAATACCACAGAAGTTCTTCGAATTCCGAGGGTTGGCGTGACAGGTAGGATCGATGTTTCTTGTGCGCCACACAGATGAGAACCCCTAATGGCTGGTTGGGTCTGTTTGTCGTCGAGTTGCTGGGCAAACTGTTTTAGTCACCTTAATCAGTTGAGGCTTGCGCTTTTTGAAGACTCGAGCGAGCCAACAGTTCAAGATTAATGAATAAAAAGGAGAGAGATCATGATGAAAATAGCTGGAGCTGCCGCTCTTATTGCTGGTGTTTTTGCTGCAGGAAGCGCACAGGCGGCTTCTGAAATTTGTTCGGATAAAGTGGGTGGAAGCGTTCTGATTCACACAGAATCGTGGGAAAATCGGGCTCCTGCGCAGGTTGAGTTTTTTGGCGAGAGCCTTGTCAGTCAGTTGTTCAACAACTGTTACCCAGATGGTGTGCAATTGACCGACGGTGGGTATTTGTTGGATGCCGTGATCAAGGATGGTTCGAACGGAACCGAGATTGGTCTTTCTTATGCGCGAGGTGAGTCACTTTGTTCGCTGGCTTGGAGCGGCGAAACGCTGCAGATGTTTGGCCCACGAAAAAACAAGGTTTTGTGGACATTTGACAATGGATGCTTGAGCGCTGAGTGATGAGCAGCGGAAAGCGGATTCTACCTTGCCTTCCGAATGAGATTGTGCACTGAAGCGCCAAGATGGTCAGCTAAGTCAAGCATTTCTTTCGGAACACGTTCTTCATGCAGTTCCAAAATGCCTGACATTCACGAACAGAGCCGAGGGCAATGTGAAAGAACCTCAATTGGTCAGCCCGAGTTGGCCGACCCCTTCCTTCCGCCAGATTCAGCGCCACGGATGAACTGGCGCGTTGCAGTTGGTTTGAAATGTGGCCTGGCAGTTTGAGTTGAGCGCTTTGCTTGTAGAGGGATTTCGCCAACTGAAACGAACGGAACTTTGTTTTCATTTTTTAACCTCCAAATTTTTTCTTCCTCGCAGGGGTGCGAAGAAAAAATTTGGAGTGCGATCGGCATGGTCGAAATCTAGCGGGTGAGAGCCCCGCCATAACCCTAAAGGAGGGAATATGTAGGCGAAGACAAGGGTGTCCGAAGAAACCCAGATTTCGAAACTGGGCCAATGAGGAATCTGAAGGAAGTCCTAGCCAAGGTATGCGACCCAAATGCAAATGAACCTCGATGCCTAGGAGTATCTGGTAACAGATATGAGGATAAAACATCGGGGAAGCCACAGGAAGTGAAAGGCAAAGGGCCCCACATCGAAAGGAAAGAGGAGCGTTGTGAAAAACATCAATGGAGGAGGGCACGAAGAGTCCAACTGATCCGGCGCGGTCGTAACGCGTGAAGTCAGGAGGCTGCTCGAAGAATTCATGATCAAAACTGTGGAAACGAAATGACCCTCTACGAAGAGAATCAAGCCATATTCGAACAGATTGCGTCTGAAGTCAGCCTGCTTGAGGGCTTTATTGCGGTAAAGCGCAACAAGGGAGCTCCAGGTGTGGACGGTAAGACGATCGAAGAATTTGAATGTGTGCTTCATGCGGAATAAAGAAAGAGTTGGTTCACAGAGTCACATTCGAATCAAGAAAAGCCGCGAAAACTGCTCTATTTGAGTTTATCGAGGTTTTCTACAACAGATGGAGGATACACTCAGCACTTGGCAATTTGCCGCCAATGGTTTACGAAACGAGACTGAGCTGACTGTCTACTTTTGAGGGGCCACACCAGACAAGAAGGGTTTTCTGTTCCGGGCTGCCCACAAATCGAGAAAGTCACTGCTTGAAAGTGCCTTTGACAGGCATCTTGCCTGTCGGATGATCAAAAGACGCTGCGTGCGCGCAGGCCTTGGTAATATTTTTTCTTGCCACACCTTTAGGGCCACCGGTATCACAGAGTACCTGAAAGCGGGTGGGACTTTGGAGAAGGCCCAGCAAATCGCGGGGCACTCCTCAGCGTCAACCACAAAACTCTACGACCGCAGGCAAGACGAGATCGGTCTCGATGAGCTGCAGCGAATAGTGATCTGATAATGAAAGCAACGAAAAGGCAGACATGGGAAAATTTGACAAAAATATTTCTGATGAAGACCGGATTAGACAGTTTTTCATTTTCTGCAAAGAGCTTGAAAAGCATCCGATTCTCCTAAAATACCGTGACGGCGGAAAATCGAACTTGAAGATTCAAGTTGATGAGAACAGTCAAATTCACTCTTCACTGAGCTTTGATACTTATCATCTAGAAAACCTACTCGGTCGGTTGAGACAGGTCATTGGGGTGTATGAGCTGTTTTACCACAAAAAACTTCTCGCCTCCGCGGTTTGCTTGTACGGCGAGTCGGATAAACTTAAGCACACGTTTCAAAAGTTTGAGTCTGCTCTCAACAAAAAGCAATCTTCTGGGAACATCAAAGCCTACAAAGCAAACGCTGAAGATCTGATCGAGGGACATTCAATTTTGGAACTGATTGAGGCATTTCTGTACAATGGTCCTTTGCATTCTGAACGAAAGGTCAACGGAACAAAAGCTTCAGCGGGACTTTCAGACTCTCATGAATCTGTTCAAGATCATTTGAAGTTCTATCTGCTAGACGTCGGTATTCAGTTTACCGGTTTCATGTTTCGATTCCGACGGGTCATCCTTGAGTCAGCTCGAACAGCAGGAAAGACACAAGAAATCAAGGAGCTATCAGATCTCGATGAATGGAGCAAAACGCAAGAAGTCTTGGAGCTAGTGAAGACCCCAGGGCGATGAGTCTGTTTGAAACCATTGGCTTCTGAAAATGAGACTCTCAAGCAAAAAGCAGGACAATCTAGGATGAAGAATAACGTCACCTTTGAAGAAATTGAGAAACACCCTGACAATGCAAAGCTGATAGAAATTCTTAAGAAAAATCACGGCGGAACAATTCCTGATGAAGTGAAAAAGTATTTGCTCAAACGTCAAGTACCCTGGACGGACATCATTGTTCTTCAGAGAAAGAATTGGGTCAAAGACCTGATCCGACTTTGCAAATCGGTCAATTCAAGCAACTACCCCATTTCAGACTTGGGGCTCTTCTGGATCAAGTTCGAAGGGCTGAAAGAACTCAAAAGGCACTACAACACAGGGCTATTTCCGCCTGAAAAAGCGCCAGTCCATTGTGCTATTGGCGACACACTCAATCAACTCTTGAACGGAATTTCAGAGTCCGAAAACGCGGTGATCGACCATCAGAGGCAAGCCCAGTGTCACCCGTCACCAACAGGTCATCTCTATGACATTGAGCAAAAAAAGGACGGAACGTACAAAGAAAAAAACAAGTACAAGAAAATCGACAAGGATGATTTTGAAAAGTTGCTCCATGAAGAGTATTCAAAAGTTGACCACCCCGAAGTCATTGCAAGAAGAATCATTTCGAAATCTCAAGCTCAATTGGAGAAGATCCACTCTCTCATGGAAAAAAACGAGTTTGAGTACTGAGTTTCGATGATCAAAAGTGTAACATTCAGCTTTCTTCTGCAGTGCCGTCTGAGGTGGACCCCAAGTCAAGGACCACTTTGAGCCAAAA
>JANQPW010000614.1 GCA_028285285.1 Silvanigrellales bacterium | reverse complement strand
AAGTCCATTTCGTTCGGAGTCACCGATCTTCAACAACCGCCGACCCCAGTCGCGCAATGTGCTGGTTTGATTTTGGATGCCCTTCAGAGTGTCATAGCTCTCATCGTCATACACGGCATCAAACCCAGCGGCGAGCAAGTCGGTTTGATCTTGGTAGGCCTCAGCCAAAAAGTAGAGTCCGGGCCGCCGTTCCTGCGCTCTCCGGATCAACCACTGCCAAAACTCCGATGGCACCCAATGAGCAAAGTCGGCACGGAACCCATCGACAAGGAACTCCGTTGTCCAGTACCGGACAACCTCATCCATGAACTCCCAAGTGCTGTTTGCAGGTTCCTGGCCTGGCTGAAAGAGGTTTTGGTTGCGAACAAAGTCAAAACCATAGTTCAAAATCACAGTTTCAAACCAATCGTTAGGAGAAGGTCTGGCGCTCAACACTCGGTTTCCCGTCGCTTTCACGGCGCGCCCAGGCTGACCATCTTCAGGCCCGAAGCGACCATCCATTCCTTCCAAATACCAACCCGTCTCTAGAGAGGGCACCTCAAGGGCTGCCCCTGTGTTCCCTCCGAGATACACAAAATTGTTCTGCAAACGGAAGGCGGCTGACTGGTCGTCGTTTTGGCCCAGATTCCACTCCGGCCGCAGATCAGAAGAATAAGATCGCGCCACGTGGTTGGGCACTAAATCCAACATCACCTTGAGCCCAGCCGAATGAATGCGGCCCACCAGAGCCCGAAACTCCTCCAGCCGATTGGCCGGGTTTTCCGCATAGTCGGGGCACACATCAAAGTAGTCTCGCACCGCAAAAAAGCTTCCAGCCCGGCCTTTCACAATGTCGAAGTCATCTGCAGGCTGACCTATTTCTGAATAATCTGTTGTGGTTGCCTGCTGAAGAACCCCAGTGAGCCAAACGTGCGTGACACCAAGGGCACGGATCTCTCGCAGGGCTCGATCGGTGATATCATTGAACTTTCCGCTACCGTTCTGTTCAAGGGTTCCTGAAAACGCGTTTGTGGAATTCGTGTTTCCAAAGTGACGAACCACAAGCTGGTAAATCACGGGTCGGGCTTCTGCCGTGTTGGCCAGTGATCCCGGCAACGCCGAAAACAGCCACGAGATCAAAAAGGACACTGTCACAGCGAAGCAAAAATGCAGAAAATGCCGCATGTTGAGTCCCTCCTCTTTCAAGGTGTTGTGCCACCCTGTTCATTGTCACTGGTTTTTCAGCACTCTACCTTGATTCTTTGGGTTTTGTCATAATGGAGGAAGGAAGCTCTTCTGTCAAAGCTACATCTATAAAAAGTCACCCTCCTGACCCGGCAAATTCAGCAATAAAGCTGAACAGCAAGCCCGCCGATCCCAGCCCCAACAACAGAACGGAATGGACACCGTGGAAACAAAAACCCTCGACAACACACTCTGGCTCAGCGGCGTGCTCAACGAAGAGACAGACTTCCAGGCTCTGAAAAAGATACTCGACTCTGGCCTGCCGAGCCCCATCCGCGTGAACCTCAAAAACGTTGAACGCGCGAACAGCTGCGGCATCATTGCCTGGTTCAAGCTCATCCGCGAGCTGCAGGTGAGCCTTGTTTACACCGAGGCACCCGTTTGGCTCATCGAGCAGTTCAACATGAACCCTTTCTTCTTGCGATCGAGCTCCGTGGAAAGCTTCTATGCTCCCTTTTATGATGTGGAGTCCAACGAACATCACCTGCTTTTGCTTTGCCTAGGGAAGGATGTGCCACTTCAAGACGACTACTCCGACTTTGAAGTCGACTCCGCAGCTTTTGGCCGATCAACTCTGGAAGCCGACTTTGACTCAG
>JANQPW010000078.1 GCA_028285285.1 Silvanigrellales bacterium | reverse complement strand
GCTTCCGTCATTGGTTTTACCCACGATCAAGCTCTTTTGGTCGGGCGTCACAACCACCCCATTGAAGTTCCAGGGAGAACCGTTAACACTGCCAAACTTCACCTGCTCAGCCTTCGTAAAGTGCTGCATCTTCAGCGTCTTTCCGTCGACCTTGAAAATGTTGGAACTGAATGAGTCTGTCACGAAAGCATCGCCCTCTTTTGTCAGTGCAAGGTCATTCAAAAATGAGCTTCCAAATTCTCCTAAAGCGGAGACAGGGTTTTTTCGAAGCAGTGTGTTCGTGCTCAATTGATAGATGTAGACGGCGTCGTGGCCAACCACCCAGAGACGATCTCGTGCGTCATCCACTTGCAGGCCAAGCGCCTTGCTACGGCCGTCGGTTCCATCTTGCTGCACCCAGCTCACTTGTCCTTCCTGGTTCACTTTTTGGATGGCTCCACCCACAGCACTTCCCACATAGAATGTGTTTCTTTTTTGCGAGTGAGCGATCCCTTCTGTGAAAATTCCTTTGCCGAGAAGGGGCAGATTTCGAGTCTTCAACATTTCCGCCTGCGCTGTTTGCGACATGAGAAAAGCCGAAGCTGCAAAGCTTGAGAGGAAGAGTTTGTTTCTAAGTTTCATGGCATCGTTCCTTTCTTGAGTGACAACTGAATTCAACTCGAAACAAAGGTGAAGGAAGAAACACTATTTGAAAAATCGATCACAATAATTTAAGCTATAGATATGAAGAATATTAGCTCTATAGACTTAAATTTATTGAATATTTTCGTCGTGCTCATGGAAGAAAGAAACGTTTCGGTGGCGGCCAAGAGAGTCCGTCTCAGCCAACCCTCTGTGAGTCACGCACTCAGTCGCTTGCGCGATCATTTCAATGATCCACTGCTTGTGAGAAGCTCAAGAGGAATGGTTCCAACCCCAAAAGCGCTTCAGCTGAATGAACCAATCCGGATTCACATACATGCTTTGGATGAATTGCTTGCTCGTGAGCAACCTTTCGATCCGGCATCTGCCACAGGAACCCTTCACGTTTCCGCAACAGAT
>JANQPW010000065.1 GCA_028285285.1 Silvanigrellales bacterium | reverse complement strand
AACCTGTGCTCTATGCGCCTCTCCCGGAAGAGCCCGTTGCCGATTTTGACATTGATATCAATTCGGCGAACCTCAAACCAGCCGAGGAAAAGGCCATTCTGGAGGAGTTTGTGGAGAAGTTTTCTGCACAGCTCCAGTCTTCTCTCAACTAGAGCCTGCCGCAGTTCCGCGACCTGCCCAGCTGCAAATCTGACCGTGTGGAGCCAGCTCAAGAACGAGATCGTAGAGCCGATCTCAAAACTCAACCCGCTTGGAGAGTCACCATGACAAATCGAAACAGTCTTTCCTTCGTTTTGCTCTTTTCATTTCTTTTGGGGCTGGTCGGCTGCAAGTTTCAGCCTCTCGGCTCTCGTGCAAAGAACAGCAATCAGCCTGTGGGGAGCATCTTCAGCTTGGGGGAAGTCACCCAAGATGATGAGCTGAGCCTCGTTCTTAAGCTCTCAGATGAAGAGAAAGAGAAGAACAGAATTTCAAAGCAGAATCGCGAGGTGCTCTTTGAGTCTATCAAAATGGCGCTGCGCACGACAATCCATCGTCACAATGGAAATCGGAACGGTCCACTCAATGAGCTGGCAAAACTTCCCCCGCTCCGCCACTCACTTTTTTTTCTCATGACTCGGTACAAGCTCTGGAGGGCAAGGGTTCCGCCGGTTTCGAGTGACCGCCCTAACCCCGATGGAAGTGGCCGCCCTTTTATAGTCGCACACATCACCTCCGGTCAGATCAGGGCTGATCAGGGTTACTCCTTCGAGTATCAGTTGGATCGATTGCCCACTGGAGACTTAAACCTCACCATGAGCTCTCATGCCGTTGAAAGGCCGGGGCCCCAGCTTCTTGCGGAGCCGACCTCTGCCTCCGATGAGCAGCTGCTTCAGGCGACCGATAGCCGATTGGTTCTCGATTTTCTGGAAGAACAATTCGTAAAGGGGCGCAAACGAAACGCCGCTTTTGGTCGGATTGTCTCGGGTGATGCGGCCTATCAATTCAAATTGAAGGTCGACACCCGAGATTTCCAAGTGGTCTCTTTTGATCAGCTTCTGCATTTGGTGCACCAGGCGATGGGGAAATTCGACGCGAAGAGGAAGCCCGTTACCGAAGCCGAGAGTGCGAGCTTTGCAAAGGCTCTCAAGCAGTTTGCCTTGAACCGCTTGCACTTTCAGGTTGCCTTGCAGCTCTACCAAGAGTTTGCCGGACCCAGGGCGGGGAAATCCATGACACTGAAGGAGAATGTTGCACTTCGAGAACTCTTTGTGAGTTGTGTTCGGCGCAACGACCAGGGGAGCGAGGATCTTTCGGGGCTCGTCAGTTTCTGTGTCAACAATCGAGAACCTCTTATTGAAATTCCTGAGGAAGAGCGTTTGAAGCCAGATTCAGCACAGGAGAGAGCGCACAAGCCGAGCACTCCAGAAGTGGTTGAGCAGCTGAGACGGGAATTGGCAGAGCATGTGCGTGTTCATGTGCACCAACTCAACATTAAGGAGGTCAACACGACAACGTGGGGCACCCTTTCCCTCAGCGAGGTGGCGCCCGACCACAGCCCCCGTTACCGCGACATTGTTCTGGGAATGCATGCGAAGATCGTGGCAACGGCTCAAACGCAGTCTCTCCCCAATGGGAGATTTGAGCTGCGTTTTGACAACCCGCGGCTTTTTCTAAAGTCGAGATCGGGCGGTGCTGCGGTGGAGTTCGACATGGACGTTGTGAGTGAAAACCAAGTTCCTTTGATCGCCAAAGACAGTCTGCAGGATTTTGTTAAAGAGTTTCGGAAGAATCTCGAAGCATCGTTTGAGTGATTGGGGTACGAAAAGTGAAATTTCACCTATGTAAACGTCTGTTTCTTTCAATGGGACTCGTCTTGGCCATTTCCGCTTGTAAGTTCAACAAAGAGAGCGGAAGGCAGGACGAGGAAGATGTCAAAGCACTGAAGGCTATCCTCAAAGAGGGCGGTCGATCGTGAAAAGGACCAAGCCAAAACGCACGCTTCAGCTGCAGTCGCACACAATGGCCACCAAAGCGTCGCCCGATCAGATAGCTGATTTTTTGGAAAGTTATCGAATGATGATGGCCGAAAAAGACCTAGTGGGTTCCAAGGCTATCAGCCTCCGCGTGCCCCTGGCGCTGCTCAATGCTTTTCGAAAGAAAGCGGAGCTTGAAGGTGTGGCTTACCAGTCTCAGATCAAGAAGCTCATGGAGCAATGGGTTCATTCGGGGAAGACAACTGAAGAGTGACAGATTGTCATGAGTGCCTCCGGTTTTAGAGACAAGGTGTCGCTTGTTTGCTGAAAAAGAAAAAGCTATCTCCCTGATGAGTGTTTGAGAGATCTTGAATCTGCTTCAGGTGGAGCTTTGATGAAACTGGCTCTGTTTTTTTTGATTGCTTTTGTGGGCTCAATGACGGCAATCGTGTTTGTGTACGGAAAGGGTCACTCCTATCTTTCGAATGATTCACGGGCCTGCGCAAACTGCCACATCATGCAAGACACCTACGACAGTTGGGTGAAATCGAGTCACCACCATGTGACCGGTTGCAACAGCTGTCATGTGCCCCAGAATCCCCTGATGAAGTGGCCGGTCAAAGCTCTCAATGGGTTGCACCATAGCTTTGCCTTCACATTTCAAGAGCTTCCAGCTGTGATTCAGGCGAGTTCCCTCTCAGGGGACGTTGTCGCGCAGAACTGTCTGAGATGCCACGGAGATTTTGTTCAAAAATCAACACCCCATTCATTGGAAATGCGTTCTTGTTTGAGTTGTCACGCCCATGTGGGCCACGAGCACCGATAGAGCCGCACGATTGAGAAACTGAGAAAGAAGAGGAGTTCCCCATGTCACAGCTGTCATCAAAAAAGGCCACTGCAATTGCCTTTGTGTTCGGTGTTGTCGCGGCACTTTCTATGGCGGCTCTGCTGATCTCAATTGTGTCTCGAAAAGAACAAGGCAAACATGCTTTGCCGCAGCTGGCCCACCTGTCTGATGAAGACGTGAGTCTTGAGAAGTGGGGTCAGGGCTTTCCCATTCAGCTTGAGCAGCATCTCAGCATGAAAGACAATGCGGTGGTGACCACTTATGGCGGAAGTGTTCCTTACAGCAAGCTCATTCGCTCTCCTCAGCTCACAAAGCTGTGGGCTGGATACGCCTTTGCAAAAGACTTCAATGAAGAGCGTTCCCACTATTATTCTCAGCTGGATCAGGTCGAAACAAAAAGAAACAATCAAGACTGGTTGAACCGCCATGGAGCACCTCACTTTAAGGGTCAACCGGGTGCGTGTATGAATTGCCACAGCGGTTGGACACCCTCCCTCATTCGCGAACTGGGTTGGGAGGCCTTTAACCGCACTCCCTATGTGGAACTGCGAAACAAACTCAGAGAACAGCACGGCGACGGTTTGCACAGAGCTGAGTTGGGGAGCACCTGTGCCGATTGCCACTCACCAGTTGACATGTCGCTTCGCGTGACGCGCCCTGCCTACATCAATGCCATGGTCGCAAGAGGTTACAAGGCCAATGAAAAGCAGGGCATTGAAGCGACACCCACCGAAATGCGTTCTCATGTGTGCCAGCAATGTCACGTGGAATACTACTTTCGCGGAAAAGACAAGTTGCTCACCTTCCCGTGGAGTGATTGGCCTAAAGGCGAGCCTTTGCGCATTGAACAGGTCGAGTCTCACTACAATAAGGTAAGAGAGTCGGAAGTCTTTGAAAAAGACTGGACTCACAGCCACACAGGGGCCGCCATGCTCAAAGTTCAGCACCCCGAGGCCGAGCTTTATTCAAGTGGACTGCACGCATTGTCGGGTGTTACGTGTGCTGATTGTCATATGCCGAGCGTGCGTCAAGGCGCGCAGAAAATCACCCATCACAACATCTCATCACCTAAAGAACGAATTCGAGAATCTTGTCAGACCTGTCACGCTATTGATGGAAGTGAACTCTTCCAGAGAATTGAACTCATTCAAGACCGCACGGCTCTCACTTTGCGGAAAGCAGAGGGAGCGATTTTAGCTCTTGTCGATGACATTTCGAAAGCCAAAAACATCATTTCGGAGAAGGGTTTAGAGAGCCGGAAAGAGGAACTTTTGCGTCCAGCGCTCGAAGCTCACCGAAGGGCGAGTTTCAGGTGGGATTTTGTGGCAAGTGAAAACAGCACTGGGTTTCACAGTCCTCAAGAGTCGATGCGGGTTTTGGCACTCAGCATCGCAGCAAGCCGAAAAGGTCAGCTTTCACTT
>JANQPW010000612.1 GCA_028285285.1 Silvanigrellales bacterium | reverse complement strand
GCTTTTCAGCTCCCGAAATCGAGTCTGTTCTCAAGGACATGGGCACTGAGCTGAAAAAAAGCCTACGAAAAGGGAAAAACCTCAATGTCGAAGAGGCCGAAAAACTGAGTGCCCACATTTTCACAACACTCAAACCCCACACCGCACAAAAACCGGCCGCCCGAAAACAATTGGTGGGGCGCCTGCTCAAGCTTGTGGGAAGCCTGCAGCCTGAGGCGGCAGCCGCCGACAAAGAAGCTGCTTTTCAAGGAGTGGGTCAGGGCATTGTGCGCGCCACATTGGGAGGCGAGTCACAGGCCACACCAGAAGCCTCGGCTGCTGCCGTTGAACAAGCTCTCAAAGACATTGCAACCAGTGACCACACCGGTTCCAAAGATGCCCTCGGTGCTGGCCTTCTCAAAGCCGTGGAAGCCGACTTGCCCCAAGGGGCAGACATTGTCGCCGCCGCCTTTGAAGCCCGCTCTCAAGCTCTGCGTGACCAGGGAGTTGCTCCCGAAAAAGCTCAATCGGAATTGCAAGAGGTTCTTGAAAGCACTCTTGCCTCAAGCTCTTCCAGCGGGTCGGCAACCCTGACGGCGACAGAGGAACAGCTCATTGAAGGTTTTGTCGGTTTTGCTGAAACCAGTGACACCCTCGATGAAGGCGCCCAAGACTCCCTTCTTGAAAATCTTGACGTGCCTGAAACAGTGACGGCTGCCATTGTGCAGCAGCAGGAAGAGAACGCCGGGGAAGAAGAAGCACCTGCTGAAGTTGCCGACAACCCCACACCTGCGCCAACACCCACACCTGCACCAACACCCACTCCTGCGCCAACGCCCACTCCCACTCCGGTACCTCCTCCACCTGAATTTGCCGAAGATCCCGCAAGCCTTTCAAAGATCACGGTGGCAGAAACAAACGCCAGCTTTTCTGTGAGCCCAGACCCATCTTCCAATGAAAACGACTCGCTTCGTTACATTCTTTCCAACGCCGCCACACCCAGTGCGGCCGCGAGTTGCGACACAGCCCTCAGCCCCGCCGAAGCCCAAGCCGG
>JANQPW010000032.1 GCA_028285285.1 Silvanigrellales bacterium | reverse complement strand
TTCCAAGACGTTATCAGTGTTTTTCTTGGATTGCAGTTCGTCGATTCTTCCTATGTCGTAACTACAAAAATAGATTCGAAAATCAACCCGTGTTCACTTTATGAACAGTTCTGATCAGGTTTATGGGGTGCAGTCATCACCCCCACCTCAGCTAAAGCGAACAGGCGCCTTGCTCCGCCCATGAATACCCCGCGGGCAGGTTTTTCGGGCTCACAAGCTCCGCCACATCTTTGCGAGAGCTCAAAAACTCGCCCCACTTGTTTTTTGCATAAACAAACTTCACCGCTTCAGACTGGTAGTCGAAACGCTGATTGGAGCTTTGCTGATACTCACCAATGCCAGCTGCAAACGCTCGAGCAAAATCGCTTCCCCATGCCGGCGGCTCGTTGATGCCACTCAGGTAGTGCACATACGCCTTAAGAGAGTCAATGCTGTCGGGAGTTGCATGAATCAAGCCCTCCATCCCGCTGTCTCGAAAGCGGTTTTGAAAGAAGCTCGAAAAAGGAACACCATCTTTCTCAGCCTGCATCAAAAACTCCTTCCAGAGGCGTCCCAGTTCAATCGAGCGGTACACCTCCCATCGCAGCCGTTCCTCACTCATCAAAAACTCATTGGTGGGAAGGCCCACTGGGTGGGCATATCCCAAGTTGTTGAGAATGGCTGCAATCATGAGCCGAGCCAGTCGTCCGTTTCCGTTCTCGAAGGGATGGAGGGCCGTGAACTCATTGAGGGTGATCACCGCCCACTCCAAGGGATCGTCTTCTTGCATGAGCTTCACAAAATAAAGGAGCAAAGCCCTTTCTACACCTCGCAGAGACTTGTCTTTTTGGCGCTCAACCTCCTCATGCAAAAGGGTGCCGGGGGAGAGGGAGTGAAAAGCACTGACGATGGGCTCCTTCAGTGCTTCTGTGGTTTTAAAGGTCAGTTCAACACGGTTTTCATCTTCAAAGACATCGAAAAGTCGTCGAATCTTGTCCATTGACTGTGGGCCGCTCGCCTGCAAAAAAACCTCTTTTGAAAGGCTGACTTTGTATTTCTTGCGATCCCATTCCTCTGTGTTCGTCACTTCCCTGGTGCCTTCCACATGCCCAGCCATTGCCGCCGTGACCGCACGGATCATACCATACAAGGCACCAACCTCAGCGCTGTGCAGCTCACGTGAGCTGACCTCCTGACCATCTTCGAGAAGCGCTGTGTTTATGTCTTCACCAACCTTGGCACCTTTGACCTGGTGGCCCCGTTTGTAATGAAACAAAACTCGCTTCACGAAAACTGCAGCAGACAACAGATTTCCCCAGGCCTGTTGGGTGATGGCCTCTTCCCCATACAAAAAGGAGTCATTGTACCGATTGCTTGGTGTTTGCGCCGTGAGCTCACTTCGGACGTCTTCACTCACGCTGGCCGGGTCAACCAACTGAAAGAGAAAAGACAGCGAACTGTAGTCGTCGCTTGTGGGAATTGCCTGGAAAAAAGATCGCAGCTCACGCCTCACCTTGTCGGCATCAAGGGAGTTTTCTTCTGCCAAAGAAACAAGATCGTTGATGATCACGTCTCGCTCGGAATTCAATCGGTTGACAAACTTGACCCACTTTTCTCTGTTGGAGAGAGTCATGTCATGGGTTGCCAAGTTCTCACTCAGCTTTTTCGCAAGCTCACCGTTCAACTCGGGAAACTCCTCCGCAATTTGTTCCATACGGCGAAAGAGCTGCGGATCATCAAAGGAAATTTCTTCATATTTTTCAAACACCCAGGGGCGCCAGGGTTGTGGAA
>JANQPW010000024.1 GCA_028285285.1 Silvanigrellales bacterium | reverse complement strand
TGTATTTGCGCCCATCGGTATGGTTTCCGGCACCAATTCCATTCGGGGTTGCTGCTTCTCCCACATATGTGATCTGTCCCTTGTATTGCCACCCGCCATACTGAATAATGGCAAATTGGGTAACGAAGTCGATGAAAAGATCGAGATCAGGTTGTCCCAGATACGTTCGCCAAAACCAAAGAATTTCGCTGTCAACAGATGATTGCTTAGTGAGACGGGCCCATGTGTAAAGCCGTGACTTTTCGTTTTGGACCAGCTCCATGAGGGTGCGACGGTCCTTCTCGGAGAGAGAGTGATCTTTCAACTCTCGAAGACTGGTGATGGTGATGCCGCTGGAAAGATAGAATGTTTCAAAGCCCAAAATGGCCTGACAGACGCCATCGAAGATGACGTTGTCGTCGCTTTCTTCTGAGACCCATTCACGGCACCATTCAATGAGAGATTGGTTTTTCAACCGGGAAGAAAGCCAAAGGTAAAGGTCGGCGTTGATATCTTGAACCACTGTGAGGTACTGTTTGCGTTCTTTTTGAAGAACTTCATAGAGTTCTCGGCGATTGTGGGCTTTGTTCCCTTTTTTTGAGTCAAAAGGAATGTCTGGGTCGAGAATGTAGGCAATGTTTCGTAGCGCCGTTTCTGGCTTTGCAAGCCCTCCGTAGTGGACCTCGACTTCTTTAATTTGGGCGGCCAAGACGTTGTCAAACTTTCGGGCCCACTCAGACAGTTCCTGCACTTTGATGAAGCGATGCCATGCGGGATCTTCTGCGTGAGACAGGCAAGCAGCTGCAAGTTCCACAGGGTCACTCGTGACACCGCCGTCATATTGAAACTCTGTGATGTTGTCGTGCTTGCCTTCATAGACGGCTACGTCTTCGCCCGCAAGCCAACGTTTGACGTCTTGGTAGCGCCAGCGTTCTTCGTTTTTCACAACGAGCAAACCGGCAATTAATCGCTTCACACGTTCTGGAAGTTTTTGTGCCTCTTCTCTGGCAAGGAGCTCTTCAGCGACGCGCCCTTGAACTGTGAAACACATGATGTGTCGAGGGTTCATGTTGAGGAATGGGTTCTTCGCTGTGAGGAGGGAATAAAATGTGATTCCCAGTGCGTAGTAATCCACCTCACGTCGTGTGATGCCGGAGTACACTTCAGGCGCGGCATAACCCTCAGTGCGGTTAACGCTCGTCATGCGTTCGGTGGCGCCGCTCTCAAGGTCAAGAAGCGAAGAAATCCCAAAGTCGGCAAACATGAACTCGTTTTTCTCGTAGTCTCCAACCAGAATGTTGCCTGGTTTGATGTCTCGGTGAATGAGACCTTGGCTGTGGAGATACTGTAACCCTTCGTTCATGCCTTCGACAAGTTGTTCAAAGCGGTTCAGATCGAAGGGAAGGTATGCAAAGGAACCATCATCGTTTTTCTTGTTGATGGGCCCACCCTCTGCAAACTGAAGAACCTCGTAGCTGGAATCTCCATGAATGCCCAGCTGGTAGGTCCGAACCAAATTGGGATGGTTCATCTTCACAAGTGCATTGACCACTTCAGGTTTGGGAGAGATGCCAATGCGGTAGTACTTGAGAGCGTAGTCAGCTCCACCTTTTCGAGCGAGGTAAACCTCGGCCTCTGAAGAGGAATTGGAAATGAGAGAGGCGACCTCTCCTCCCCAGCCATCAATCACCTCTCCTAGGCTGAGGAGGCCGAGCGATTTTTCAAGATGACTTTTTTCCACCTTGAAAACGCCTTGTTGCATGGCTTCTCGATGCGTGAGAAATCGGTTCGTTGAGTTTGTGGACGACGAGTTCTCTGTGTTCGGGTGAGGGGTTTGCTCCATTCCCGGTGGGGCAGCTCCCAAGGCAACGGTTGCACCATCTGCGTCGGTGGCAACTGGCGCAGGAGCAGACTGCGCTGGCTTGGTTTGAGGTGAAGCTCCTCGTGATTCGGGTGAAGCAACCGCTGTGCCCCCAGCTGTTCCGGGGCCCCTCAATCCATTTTTGCTCTTTTGTGCTGGAGCAAGGGGAGCTGCTTTTGTCGAATCAGCTTTCCTTGTTCCATTGTTTGTGAGTTTTCTCGCACCCTCTGCCACTCTAGACCCTCACGCACGTTTCACTGCGGGGAGGTTTTCGGTTTTGCCGCTCTCCTTCTCAACAGAGCGGTCGGCAAGCCTTGCCTTATTCTCTGGGATGGCGACTGACAGGGCAGACTTTCCCTCGGAGCAAGGGGAATCCAGACCGACAACAACACTGCGGTGTTAGGAAGTTCCCAAAAGTTAGAGGCAGAGTGGTTTACTCACAGCACCAACCTCATTCTCATTTTCCGCAAGGTGTGCATCGGCCGCCGGCTGTGCCAACTTTGAGCCGACAAAAAGTAATGATTTTCAATGGAATTCTATTCCTTATGGCGGTGAATCTGGCTTTCATCGTTCCAAAGCACTGGGAGTGGCCGTCTTCATCGCTGGCGGGCGTTGTTTCTTTGGTAGCCGCAGCTATGAGTCTTCGGTCCGTTCACAGAGAACTGGAGGCCAGGAGGGCTGTGCTTCGAGCCAATACCACAGAACCGGTCGATCGCAGCAGTTGGGGAAGAACCTCGGGTCTCACAAAAATCAGTGTGTGTTTGCTCCTTCTCAGTCTTCTTCATCTGGTTTATGAATACGGCTTGAGAACGGACTTGCGCGGACGATTGCCCATTGTAGGAGGGGTGTTTGCCAGTGACGTCAAAGGAATGGAGAGTTTTTTGGTTTCCCCAGCGAGCCAGACCACGGGTAAGGCTCCTGCAGAATTGGACGTTTCGGGCCAAACTCCCTTTGCGCTCGTTCTTGGAAAGAGCAGCGCTGCACTCACGTCAAAGGGTCTTTATGTTTGGCCGTCTCGGCTCGATGATCTCACTCAGGTGGCCCACTTTGACACCCGTAAGAAACGCTGGATGCAAATCCGTGCGAAAGGAGATATTCCCGCATTTCGTCATGGAGCTCAGGTGATTGTTCGTGGAAACAAAGTTTATCTCTGGGGTGGGTTCTACGAAGATTCTGGAGTGGCTCAAATCAAACGTAAGGCTTTTCTCGGAGGGTCCTATCTCGACTCGTCGAAGAAAGTTTGGCGACGTCTCCCCGACGTGCCAGACAAAGACTCTGTGTTCAGAAGTCGGCTTCTCAGCCATCAGTCTCTCTTGTTGCTCGCTACGCTCCACTACGATAAGCGTGGCAAGCCT
>JANQPW010000015.1 GCA_028285285.1 Silvanigrellales bacterium | reverse complement strand
TGTGGGCGCGACCACGTCAGGCCAGCGCATCACTTCTCCAGAACCACTGCGCCTCTCTCATGCAGACGAGTATTTCGACACTCTGAAGAGCAAGGGGGTTGTTTTGGGCCTCTCAGAAAGAAGAGCGGTCGTTTTGCAGCAGGCTCAGGAGCTCCTCAAAGCGGGAGCTTCCTCTTCAGCGCGTCTTGCCAAAGATGAGGCTTTGGAATTGAAGTGTGCGGGTTTGAGCGAGTCTCCTTTCGTTTTTGTAGGGAAGTTTCCCGAAGTGCATCTTCGGCTTCCTGATCCACTCATTCGCAGTGTTTTACGCGATCACATGAATTTCTTTTCTGTAGAAGATGGCTCGGGTGAGCTTCTTCCGCAATTTGTGGGAGTGGCCAATTACAGGCCCAGCGATGTGGAAGGCATGGTTGAGGCCGCTGCAGAGGTTGTGATCGGACGCCTTGCCGATGGAACTTTTTATTTTGATGGTGATCTCAAGACAGATCCCAAGGTGCTTTTGGAGAAGCTCGAAAAGCAGGTGTTCCAAAGTGAATTGGGAAGCTTGGCTGACAAGTCGAGGCGCATTGCTGCTGCGGTGGTCACTCATCTCGGCAGCGTCTCCGTTCCCCCCAGTGAGTCTGCTGCTCAACTGGCTGCGCTGCACTGCAAGATGGACCTGCAAACGGGTTGTGTTGCGGAATTTCCCGATGAAATGCAAGGTGTTATGGGTGGTGTGTTGCTGCGACGAAGTGCGTTCTTTGCAGCGGAAGCGGCCGATGTTCGCGAAGTTGCCTCCCTGGCCGTGGAGCAACACTATGCCCCAGCTGGTCAAGCCGACAGTTTGCCCAGCTCGCCTCTCGGGTGTTTGCTTTCCTTTGCCGACAAATGGGACACGGTCTGTTCCCTAATGGCTCGAGGCGATCGAGTGAAGGGCAACAAAGATCCTTTTGGCCTGCGACGCAACTGCCTTGCCGTGTTGCGACTTGCTGGGCTTGACGGTGATCCGGAAGCCCTTTCATTGACTCTGGGGGATCTGCTGAATCTTGCACAAAAAACGGTTTCTGCTCATGGCTTGAATTGGAACGAGAAGTTCCAAAACGACCTGCTCGATTTTGTGGTGGGCCGAATGGAAGCACAGTGGAAAAGCGAGTTTTCAGCGGGTGCTATTCGCGCGGTGCTCTCGCTTGTGAGAAAGAGCCCCCAACAATCTTCCCAGAGTTCTCTCACGATTTCTCAAAGTCGGAGCTTCTTGGAAGTGCTCGATACCGAGATCAAAAAAACCGACTCGGCATTGGCGCAGGTGATGGCATCCTATAAGCGTTGCAAGAACATTCTGTCGAAGAACTCTAAAGAGATCCCGCAAACTGGAGAGGTGGATCCCACCCGTTTTGAAGGAGACGCCGAGGGAGCTTTAAAGGCGGCGTTGGAAGGTGTAGAGCAGCAGAGTGGTCCTCTCATCGATTCTCAAAACTTTTCGGGTTACTTGGCGAAGGTTTCTGAGCTTGCGGCTCCACTGGCTTTTTTCTTCGATTCGGTGATGGTCATGGCTGAGGATTCTTTGGTGCGTGCCAACAGACTGCTCCTCTTAAAAAGAGTCTTGTTGACTCTTGAGAAGCATGCCGACTTTTCGGCTGTGTGAGGTTTGACATGGCGATGTTTAAGGTTTTTGGAAAATCGTCTTTGATTGAGAATCGGGTGCCCTTCGCCCTGACCTTGGGAAACTTTGATGGGGTCCATCTGGGTCACCGACGTTTGCTCCAAGACTTCATCGACGAAGCGCATGGTGAGCCCACGTGTGTGATCACTTTCTTTCCCCACCCCACTCGCGTTTTTTCTGCAGACGCTCCAAAGCCCCTCATTTTGAGCCTGGAAGAAAGAGTGAAGCGCTTGTTGGCCTGTGGTGTGGATGTGGTTGTGGTGCAAAGTTTTACAGAGGAGTTTGCCGAGCTCACAGCAACGGAGTTTTTGGAGACTTACCTGAAGGCCCATTTTGCGATTTCAAGGGTCTACTTTGGCTATGACTTCAGTTATGGCAAAGACCGATCAGGAAACTTTCAACATCTCAGTGCATTTGCAAAAGAAGAAGGTTGGAATGTGAAAAAGGCGCCCGTTTTTGAAGTGGATGGAACCATCGTTTCTTCCACGCTCATTCGGCAGTGTGTGATCAAAGGAAAGATTGAAAAGGCGGAGAGGCTGCTGGGTGTTCCTTTTGCCTTGGCTGGAACCGTAGTGCATGGTGACAAGCGGGGCCGAACCATTGGTTTTCCAACGGCCAACCTCGATGTCAATTCTGAGATTCTCCCCCTCTTTGGAGTTTACGCTTGCCTGGTGGAGCGCTGCAAGACAGGGCAGCTCCACGAAGGGGTAATGAATTGCGGCTACAGACCCACTCTGGGTCAAGATCTTCGGTTGCAAATTGAAGCTCATTTGCTTGACTTTGATGATGATCTCTACGGCGAGAAGTTAGTGTTTCACTTGAAGTCGTTTCTGCGTCAGGAGCTCAAGTTTTCGAGCTTAAAGGAGCTGAAAGAGCAGATTGCCAAAGACACTTTAGCCGCACGAGCAGCCCTCAAGGAGAGGTCACAAAGGCTTTAGAGGGCTTTCCAGACGACCAGGCATTGCCGTCAGCCACCAGCACCTCAGCTGCAAAACGAGAATCCGACAGTTTTTTTTGCAGGCTCACGAGGGCTTTGAGTTCTGCTCTCTTTGGCGAGCCGTAGCGGCTGGGCGAGGCTTTAAAAACCACTGCTTGGTCGCCGATCTGGTGGTTTGCCAGAGCTGTGACAACTTCAACGCTCCCTGGGGACTGAGGAATGACTATGGCGTTGTGGCCCAACATTTGAAAGAGGGCTCGTTTGAATGAAGCGGCAGAGCGGATCTCACGAGACTTCAAGGTTGTGGCCTTGATTCCACTTGTGTTCCCGCTTTTGAGGATCTTCCAGCTGCGCGGTGCCATAACAACCAGCACTGTGATGCCCTTCAATTGAGAAAGCTGAGTGAACAAATTGCTAATGTTTGTTTCGTTTGTTGCGCGTGACTCAAAGAGATGCGGGTTTGCTTTGACAGTGAGTTGGAGCGCTGTGGGATCGTGTACTTTGAGCAATCTGGGGTCGGCAGAGAGCTGAGGAAAGGGGAGGGCAAAGTCAAAGTCGGTACCGCTAGAGTGGGGTTTGACAAAGGCAATGTTCACGCTGCTGTTCGCGGTTTTCTGGGCCATTGCCATTGCCATTGCCATTGCCATAGACTTTAGCGCTAAGGCGACCACAAAAAACTTAACGAGTCTGCTACTAAAAGGAAACATGAATGGAGACTCCTATGGGCAGATGGAGTGTGTTGAACTGGGTTGCGGCACCCGACTCTGTTGCCGGTCGGTCGGCTGGGAAGCGTCGATCGATCGCGTAGAAGCTGGGCCGGAAAAAGGGGCCAATGCCGAACTCTCTGAGATGAGGGCGAGCTTCAAGGACCCGGTAGCGAAGGGCAACTCCCAACTCAACGCCGTGCTGCTGCTGCCAGTGGAGGAGAAGTGCTGTGACGCCGCCTTTGAGAGAGAAATCCCAGTGCTTGCTGAGGGAGCTATAGGCCACCCACATGCTGCTTTTCAACAGACCTGACTCGGTCGGATTGTCAAAGCTCTCAACGCCATCCACGGCCGAAACCGATTGTCTGG
>JANQPW010001034.1 GCA_028285285.1 Silvanigrellales bacterium | reverse complement strand
TGCTGGCTCAGATCTCTTCGACGCTGCCGTGCAGCAATTTCGTTATCTCAAAGACCTGAGTGATCAAACTCACCTCATCAACTTTGAAATGTTGGGTGGTCGAACAGATCAGCTGCGTGCAAAGTTCAACAAAGAATCTTCTCGAGTTGATGGCATTCAGTGGGGGGAAGGAATGCGCCCTCTTAACCTGAAGCAAGAGCTGGAGTACTGGCCTTTTGAGGGAGAGTACTGGGAAGATGAGCTGGGCGGTTACGTCTACAATATCGATTCCAAGTGCGGGGCTAAATAGGAATGACCGTTCGAGCTACCCAGAAAAATATCAGACTGCTTCCCCTTTTCTTGCTGGCGTTGCTCTTTGTGATGCCTGTTTCAACCGGCACTTTTGCGCCGCTTGCTGACAAAGCGTGGGCACAGTCCACTCCAAGAAGTGTGGGCTCAGGTTCAAAGAGAGAGCGTGTGAGTTCAAACTCTCAGATTAAGGTCGGGAAAAGAACTGATGATGTGACCAAAAAAAAGAAACAGAAAAAATCTCTCAGAGAACAACGCGAGTCGGGTGGGCGACGCCTCAATCGCAGTGAAATCCAACGCATTGCCACTGAGCAAAAACTCTCGGGCGCTCTTCTCAAAGAAATCAAATATGCCGAACAGGTTTTGAAAAAGCTGCCCAAAAATTCTTCCCAACGTCCGAGAATTTTGCAGCGCCTTATTGAGAGCTACCACCAGCAATCACTTCTCGTTTTCTTCAATGAGAGTCGAAAATACGACAAAGACTGGAATGCGTGGGACAAGCGAGGCCGTAAAGGTCGAGAGCCCACAATGAACACGCGTAAAAGTACGGAATGGACGAGTAAGGTTGTGCAAAAAGCACAGCAAATGATCACGGAATACCCAAAAGATCGTCAGATTGATGAAGCCTACTTTCAAATCGCATATGCTCTCGACACACTCGGAAAGCGAAAAGACGCCGCTTCGTATTACAGTCAGCTTGTTGCAAAGTTTCCAAATAGCCCTCGCATTGCCGATGCTCATTTTGCTGTTGGAGAGTACTACTTCGATCGAACCGATTTTCGAAAGGCCCTCACAAGCTTCAAAGAGGCTTCAAAGTACACTCGGTCTTCAATATATCCGTGGGCTTTCTACAAGATGGCATGGTGTTTTTACAACCTGAAAGATTTCCGCAACTCTTTGGGTGCCTTTCAAAACACTGTGCGCATTTCAGCAAGAGCTCGAAGGCTCACTCGTGAAGGTCGTAAGCGATTGAAAGAAGAGGCCCTTCGAGACATGGTGAACGTGTTTGCCGCCTTGAGAGACATTAATGGCGCAGAACGTTACTTTTCACAGGTTGGTGGTCAGAAGTACTTCGGTGACCTTCTCACACGACTGGCGGAAATTCTGCGAGAGCAAGGTCAGTACCAAGAGAGTATTGTGGTTCTGAAGAGGTTCATCTCCAGAAACCCCACAGAGATCAACGCAGCCGATCTTCAGATTCAAATTGTTGACACGGCGAATCTGCTTCCCAACAAGAAGGTTCTGTGGAAGGAACTGCAGATTCTTCTGAAAAACTACAACCCAGACTCTTTATGGGGTCGAAAGAACGCGAAGCATCCCGACTACAAAGAGCTTCAAGAACGCGTTCACGAGGTTGCCATTAGTTACCCTAAAGAAATGCACGCCAACGCTCAAAAATCAAAGAGCAAGTATCTCTATGGCCAAGCTGCGTTGGGTTACCAGCTTTATCTGGCAAACTTTAAGTCTCGACCAGAGGCAGATGAAATCCGATTTCTTTTGGGAGAGATCCAATATCAACAGGAAGACTACCAAAAGGCTCGTGTGACCTTTTGGCAGATTGCCAACAAGGGTAAAAAGACCAAGTTTTTCGCAAAATCGGCGCAGTACCTTCTTTCCTCCTCTTATATTCCCATTGAGGCTGGAATGAAAAAGATGCGCCAGTCGGCTGCCAAACTGCAACAACCGAAAAGGCCGATCAACCCTGCAGTAAAGGAATACCTCAAGGTTTGCCAGAAGATCACGGTTTGGTTTCCGAAGAGCAAGAGTGTGAAGGACTGCGTGCTCGATGAGGCCGAGATCTACTTGAAGCACAACCATTACCCCGAGGCGGAAGCTGCCCTCTGGAAAGTGGCGAAGCGTTACCCTGATGGCAAAGAAGGCCGGGATGCTGCTGAGCTGCTTCTTTGGCTTTCTTCGAAAGACACCAAAAAGTTGGTGCGGGTTTCCACCGAGTTGTCAAAGATTCCGCAATACAAAAAGGGTGAGATTGGCAAGCGCATTCTGGCCATTGCCGAAACCAACCAATTCCAAGAGACCCTCGAGCTTGAGAAGTCTGGTCAGTTCCTGAAGGCTGCACAACGCTTTGAAAAGCTTGCACGATCGAACCCACGTGGAGCTGAGGCCGATAAAGCTTGGTTCAATGCGGGGGTGAACTACAAAAAAGCGGGCGAGTCTCAAAAAGCAATTGAGGCATACACGCGTGTTTACACCGATCACCCCAAGAAGAAGCAGGCACCTGATGCCCTGCTGGCCATCATTCAAATTGCCGACGAGCAACTGCGCCTCGACGAAGCGGCCAGTCACTCACTCAAGTTCATTGAAAGGTATCCCAAAG
>JANQPW010001028.1 GCA_028285285.1 Silvanigrellales bacterium | reverse complement strand
GACGAACTCCAGAGGGGAGAAAAGGGAGAGGCCATTGTGGCCGGGCTCAACAGCATTCTTTTGGAAGATCCGAATGCACACAGCCGTATGGCATCGTTGCCTCACGCTATTGCTCGTCTCGACACCCCGGTTGTTCAGTCTTGGATTGAGACTGTTCAGACCACTTGGAGAAATGAGTTCCGTTGGGTGCGCATGACCTGTTCAGGCAGGCTCCCAGACAAATCTTCCCTGCAGGTCAAACTGATGGAGCGAGAAGAGCAGCCGGGCTCGTATCGTCTTCAGGGCAAGCTCTTTCGCATGTCGCAGGCTCCCTTCACCGTCGACCTTCCCTTGCAAGGGGATCTGAACTCTGGTTTTGGAAGACTAAAGGGAGCAAGCGATCAGTTTTTTGAAAGAAAGGAAACTCCCGGGCCAGTTGTGACGCTGGCCGTGCGATCTGGTGGTGAACTGCTTTCGTTCTCTGAACTCCGCTGCTCTAGCTTTTCAACGGAGTGAGACAGCTCCCTGTTTGCTCAAAACACAATTCTTCCATTCCGAGAAAATGCTCTCATAAATAATGCTCTCATAAATGATTCAATATCAGTGTGTTGGCAAAAACGGCAACTCTATTTCCATTTTTGTGCAATTTTCGCTATACTTATACGGAAAGGGGAAAGTGTTTGATATACAAAAGGTTTCTAGACCTTCCCGAGCTCCTCACACAGCGTTCACATTTCTTGTTTGGTCCACGACAAACAGGAAAGTCGACTTTGTTGGCCCTGCAGTTGGAGCATGCAAAGGTTTATGATCTTCTCAATCCGACAGTGTTTCAGAGGCTCTTGGTTGCTCCGGAGACTTTGGCGCAGGAGATCGATCCTCACCAAGTTGTCGTCATTGATGAGATTCAAAAGCTTCCAGAGATTCTGGATATGGTGCACCACCTTGTGGAGTCTCGCGGTGTCACCTTTCTGCTCACAGGTAGTAGTGCTCGGAAGTTGAAGCGAGGAGCAGCCAACTTGCTTGCTGGGCGGGCTTGGCCAGCAGAGTTTTTTCCACTGACCTACTGCGAGCTGCAAGAGCATTTTGATCT
>JANQPW010000997.1 GCA_028285285.1 Silvanigrellales bacterium | reverse complement strand
GGGCTTGGTTCCCTCTCTTGCCTTGGCCAGAAACTGATCGGCCACACAGCCCACGTGGTAGGTCTGCCACTCAGAGAGCATGAGCAACTCATCATAGTCGGCAGCGTCTATGTTGCACTCATCCACATCGCAGGTGAGGTTTTGGGAACCACCGCGAAAGGCGCTGAAACCTCTTTTAGAGGAGGCAATCTCTGAAACTGAATTGAGAGAGTAGGTTTCACTGTGACGGTTGGTGTTGAGAAACTCTTCGAGTGTGTTCTTTTCCAGTTGCGTGCGGTCGGGTTTGCGTTGCACTCGCTGCCAAACGGTGTCGCGGAAGAACTTGGAGAGGGAATCCACGTCAAGCGTGACACATTGTTCCTTCCAAAGGCTGTCGATGGGCTCAGCGATGTTAAGAGAAATGGGACCGTCTTGCCCAGTTCTCCACCGGCCATTTTTGTCGGCGCTGAGTTGGCTGGCCACATAGGCTGTTTTTGCGAAGTTGAGAATGGACTCTTCGGGGTTGGCCACCTGGCTGTCCCACCATTTGGGTCTCTTTTTCGGGTCTCCGGCATCGCCGTCTGTGCGGGGTTCGACGCCCATCTCTTTCATTGCCCGAACCACCAGCTTGTTGATTTGATCAACGGGAGCACCCAGGGCTCCAAACAACACTTCTTCAAAAGTGAGAGCGGCAAAGGTGAGAGACTCGAGGAAGTTGAGGTCGGTGGTGAGGGTGAGATAGCGCATGCCATGGGCGAGGGTTTCGAGCTCTTCGGGGGTGTACAACCCATCTTGGCGCGCACGCTCTCCGAAGGTGCCACTCGCTTCAATATTCTTTAGCAGCAGCTTGTTGTCGTGTAAGAGAGATGTCAGCACATTGGCCACACCCGAACCTGAACTCCCTCCAGAAAAACAGGAGAGCTTGTAGAGAACGGGCCGACCTTCTTCTGCCAGCAGCTCCTGGCCTTGATAGGAAAGCGCCAACCAGGTTTCAGAAACCCATGCGAGTGTGGCTCCCCAGTTCCCACCGTTTCCTTGTGGGCTCAGACACACAGAGAAAATGATGGGTGGAGCGGTTGTGGTGTTGGCAAGGCGACCCTGAGAGTTGCTGGTTCGTGTGGCGCAGGCCGACAGGGCGCTCATGGCACCGAGAAGGAGCGCTGCAGCCGGAACAGTTGCTTTCAAACGAAAATGTGAAAAGAGTGGCATAAGATCTCCTGAGGTTCATGGGGACCGTTTCATTATGCCACAGGGAGTTCGCGAGACTCAAAGGTTGGGGAGTCATTTGAGCGAGATGTTTCCGGGCTTTTCTTTTTTGATGAGGCCGCGGTAGAGTTTCATGTATTTTCCGGCCTGTCTTGGCCAAGAGAAATCTTGGTCCATGGCATTGTTTCGGAGCTCGATCATTTTGCTGTTTTGGCCACCTTGTGCCAGCTGATCTTTGTCTTGTTCATAGAGCATGAGTGCTTTCCACAAAACATCACTCAGGTTCTTTGCTGCACCACGTGCGTCGGGTTCCATCAAAATCTGTGAGCCCTGGGCCTTGCGAAAGGGAATGGTCACAAAGAAGCCTGACTCTCCTTCCGTGATGGAGTCCACATGCCCGCCCACCTTACTCAGAATGGGAATAGTGCCTGTGGCCATGGAAAAGAACTGATTGAGGCCACTGGGCTCAAAGTAAGAAACATTCACGAAAAAATCAGAATAGGCGGTGACGACGTACTCGCCTTGATTCCAGCTTTCTCCCTCTGGAAAAGACTCTCGAATGTTCCATTCTTTGTTGCTCGGAGTTTTGTTGAACCCAGTGATAGCCAACATGCCGCTTTTTTTGTGCTTGGCGACGAGATCGAAGATGGCCTTCCCAATGGTTCCAGGAACGGGTTCGTCTGAGTCGGGAGAGAAGCTCACGCGGGGCACGGTGTTGAACAAAACGATCTGCGCTTTCAGCTTGCTGTCGTTTCCGACACTTGCTTTTGACTCGTTAACTTCTGCAATGCGATCGAAGAAACGATCGAGAGCCTCGGGAATATAGGCCCAACCTTTTTGGTCGGCCATGCGCGAGGTCAGCACGAAAACAGGAATTTGCGGATTCACTTCCACCCCGAGAAGTTTTTGCATGCGTTTCTTACCGCAGTCTGCCTGTGGGTTGGGGTCAAAGCTGCCGTTGGCCAAGCGGCAGTCCTTTCCGCTGTAATCTCTTTGGGAACCTTCTTGGGGCTGACCAAAAAGAAACGGCTCTTGATTGGATCCGGCTTCTGGAAAAACCATTCGAACACCTGCGTCCTTCTCTGGAGCAGACTGTGCCCATGCGGAAGGGTCCGCCGGATTCCATTGCACCGCGGCGATTCCATTCTGAATTCCCACACCAAAACCATTTTCAACGCGTTCGGCGAACACCTCCTGTAGATACCCTCCTGCGTTGGCCCCTTCAGGGCTGGTGATTTCTTTCAGGTAGGTTTCGGAAACCGTGGTGATGGCATCAGAGGTGAGAAGCCCCAGCTTGAGCATGTTGAAGCGATCCACGGGTTTGTCACGGTTGTGCTCGCTCACGGGGTAGGTGCGAATGGCCTTTTTGTAGGCCTTGCTTTCCGGATCCATTCCGAGAATTGCGGAAGGGCGATGGTCTTGCTCCAGAGGATCCACAGGAAAGTGATCAGGGTAAACTCCTTGGTATTGGGCGTTGTGAACTGTCATGATCCACTTTTTGTCAACGTTTGCCATGCTGAGTTGGCTTCTCAACTGCTGATCGTCGAAAGCCATTTGAAGATAGTTTTTATAGGCCCACGGCACAGTACCGGTGTGCCAGTCGTGCAGATGCACGATGTCGTAGTCGCTTTCTGCAAGGTAGCGGGCCACGGCTTTAGAAAAGCCGAGAAAGAGATAGGATTGCTCGGCCATTTTTGGTGCAATGAGTTCCGGAAGTTCGTTTTCATGATTTGTTGAGTAGATCTTTGCACCGCTGCCCTCGCGAATATTGTTGAAAACCCCAAACTCCCCATCTTTTCGCAAACCATTCACATGCTTGAAAAGCAATACAGAATTGCCTTCCTTCGGCGTGGCGTAAGAATAGACCTGGAACTTTGCTGGAACTGACGTGTCGGAAGCACGAGTGTTTCGCTGCCTTTTGGGAGGTAACTTGGAGTGGCCCAAGGTGCTCAGCGGCACGTGATACTCCAATGTGGAGCCACTGCGCGAAGATCCTCGGCCGTGGGGAGCAACAGCAGAAGCGTTTTGCTTCACATCTGCTGGAACGTTTGAGTAGAAGGGCATTAAGATGTCCACCTCTGCACCCTGGTCGCGCAAGTAGGGGGGCAGCTGTTGCACAACGAGTCCAAGCCCCCCTCTTTTGAAAATACCGCCATTTTCCGCGGCCACAAAGGCGACTCTCAGTGGGCGGGTCGAAGCCTCGTCTTTACTGTCAGCAACGGAAGAAAACGTTCGGGTGGCACAATTCTGGAGAGAGAACAGGGCCAAAATGGCAAAAAGAACGATGGGCAAAATCTTTTGCTGTGAGCGTTTTGCAGTGCGGTGTGAACTCAAGTGCATGTCCTCCAACAATCGATCGGTGTGTGTGGAGATGTTACCACAAAGAAGGGTGTCCGGCTCACCCCGCCCTCACTTGCAAAGCGCGCTGGGTGGTCTACTGTGTCGGTCAAGGTTTCTTCAAGGCGGCGCATGGGGCGTCGCACTATGACAATTGTGTGAATTGAGGAGTGCAACGATGAGTGATTTTGATTTGAGCTTGGAAATGGCCAACCGCGCTTTGCGTGCCGCAGAAGAAAAGTCTCGCGAACTGGGTGTTGCCCTCACCACGGTTTTGGTTGACCAGGGCGGAAATCTCAAAGCTTTTTCTCGAATGGACAACGCCTGGATTGGTTCCATCGACATTGCCATTAAGAAAGCACGGACCTCAAGGTACTTCGATCGGGCCACGGAAGAGATCGGTCAGCTGTCTCAGCCAGGAGGCAAGCTCTACCAAATCGAGCACTCCAACGATGGCTTGATCACCTTCCCTGGTGGTCTACCCATTAAGAACCCCCAGGGCCGCATTGTGGGAGCTGTGGGTGTTTCGGGTTCCACCGTTGAGCACGATCGTATTGTCGCTGAAGCTGCTGTTGCTGCACTCCAGTGAGCCACGGCGGTCGCGAAGTGGGCGCAAGGTCGAGACGTCGAAGGGCGCAGTGAGAACGATGAGATTGCGCCTTTCAACTGATTTCTAGTCGTTTTCAAAGCCTTTCCAACGTCTATGATGCCAAAAATACTGCTCCGGCGCTTCGCGGATGACCTTCTCAAAGACGAGGTTGAGTCGCAAAGTGTTGTGGCGGATGGTCTCTTCCTCCGACTCCTTTTCTTCCACCAAAAACGGTTCCCAGATGCGGTAAAGATATTGGCCAGGGCCCGTGCGCACCAGGCTGGTCGGAATGATGGGGGCTTGCTTTTTCACCCATAGCCGCATGACGCTGTCGTTGGAGTGGCTGTTGCGTCCAAAGAACGGAAGAACCTGGCCACGCGATCGGCGTTGGTCGGCCACGAAAGCAATGAGCTGACCCTTCTCAATGTGGTCCAATATTTGTTCTGTAGCCCTGACCGGGCCGTCGCGGGTGATCTTGACCATGCCCGATCGCACTCGCTTGTCGTTGACCCACTGGGCCAGTGCACCTTTTCCAATTTCCTTCACAATGATGTGTGGCCTCACAAAGTCCTTGGTGGTTTTGTGCACCATCAATTCCCAATTTCCCAAGTGCAACACCAGGGCATAGAGCCCGCCTCCAGCTTTGATGGCGGTGTGAAAGTGCTCCGACCCTTCCACAGTGATCTGTGCTTTGGCAAAGGCTCGGTCAGAAGCAATGAACTCCAGAAAAACCCTCACGATAGAAATCATAGACTCACGACCAATACGCAGGCGCTCTTTCTGAGAGAGCTCAGGCATGGCGATGCGAAGGTTCATCAGAATGATCTTGCGCCGCAGCCGCAGCACGTCAAAAGCAAGAATTCCCAAAAATTTGGCGAGGGCATCTGTGCCCCAGGGGTACGCTCTCTCCAGCAAGAAGGCGAGGGATTTTGCAAAAAGGGCCGCCAGGTTCCAAATCATTTGCCCACTCTCCTTTCTCCCCATGGGTCTTGTACCGTGGCTTCGTGGGCGCAGCGCTCCTTAGCCTCCCTCAGACCTCCTTCCACATAAAGCTGAAGTAAGGTGGTCACTCCGAGAAGGGCCTGGTGGTGGACCCACTGCCGACTGGTCGGCGATCGTTTCAAAAGCTCTGTGTCTTTCAGGCTGGAGTGGACCAGGGCCAGTGTTTGGGCAACGCCCCGGGGAACTTTGAGCTCGGTGTTTTTGAGGCCTTCAGAAAGGGCTGAGTCTAGGTTGCTGGCAGGTTGCTCAAACTGAAACAACTCGCGATAGGCGCAATCAAGAGCTTCGTGGATGGCTTCTTGAAAGGTCTTCACCTCATCCTCGCCAAGGGTTGAATCGTCTTTCCCTGCAGAAGTTTCGGCCCAAGGTGATGTGTGAGCTGAGGCAAAAAGCTGCTGACTGCGCTTCAGTCCGTGAGCCAGCAGCAGATCCAGAGCATGTTGGAGGCCTTCGCTGATCGGGGCGCTGTGAAGCGGAATCACTTGGAAGCCCACAAGCCGGTATCCCGAATTTTCTGCTTCCAGGGCTGCGTTGCATTCCTCACGCCACAACTCAGCGTCATGGGCGGTCATGCGCTCGGCGACAAACTCCAAGAGGTCGTAAATGCGAAACCAATCCGCAACTTCAAAAAAGTCTCGGAACTCATCGCGCCGTTCCCGCAACTCCTTTGAAAGTTCGTCCATGGGCAAACAAAAGAAGTTTTTCCACACTGCAATGAAGATATGGTACTCCTGAACGATGAGCCCATAGGAATTGGCTGAGAGTTGACCAAAAAGGCGAGAAAGAACCACGTTCCAAAGGGCTGTGCGCAGCCGCTTGTCCATGCCTCCCACCTGCAGTTTTTCGTCTTCTGGGGAGAGCCCCTGCCGAGATGAGAATGCCACACTTTGCTCCTGTTGTGCCCGGAGGCCCGGGTTGTTTACAGGAGTGCAGAGTGCGCCAAGAGACCCTTGAATGCAAGGCAAGTTGCCGCAGGGGAGGCTGGGGTGTGCCGCCTATCGAGGGGTGAGGAAGAGTCGGAGCCGTGAGGCTTCCGCTCCCGACACGGCGTCCACTTCCACCAATTCAGAACCCATCAATGCCAGCATGCGATCTCGCAAAAAGATCGGCCGGGTGTTGCCATACCAGTCTACGCAAGAGGTCTGGCATTTGTCTTGGTTGGGATCAAGGGGTGTGCTTGCAGTTTGTGTGAAGGAACTCAAAGTGCCATCGGCCGAGACGTCAAAGAACTGAATGTTGGCTGCACTGTTCCACCAATTCCAAACGCCACCGTTTGCTGGCCGGGTCGAGAGTGTGGGAAGCGCTAGCCGACCAACCAAAGGGTCTGCAGCAGAGGGCTTGAAAAAGAAGCCGTGGCTGCGGTTTTCGCCCTCTGCGGTGTTGTCCATGGCAAAGGTGGATGTCACACGAAGGGGAACACTGTCGAGTTGAAGAGATTGAAGGTTGAGGCTTTGCTCCTGTTTCCCTGTTCCATCGCCCACTGTTCTCCAGCTTTGGCTGGCGACGAGCAGCCGACCGGGTCCGAAGGGTTCCAGACGTGTCACACGTGTGTTCATGCCGAGTGAGAGATTTGCTACCTGACCCGAGGGGAGGTGGATGCTCTCCATTTCCGTTTGGTTGTCTGCCCAGCCACGGTTGTCGGCCCAGACACGGAAAGCGATCACGAGGTGTTCTCCGTGAAAGCGTTGTTTTGTCACCGACACATCTCCTGCTCGTGTGGCAAGGGTGGTGCGGTGCTCAGCAGGGTCTTGGGCGCCCGTGGTGTTGAAAGCATCCAGAGGAATTTGTGAGAGGTCGAAGTGGCGCACACCACTGCGGCCCCAGCCCCCACCAATCCAACCACTTGCGGGCTCAGCACTGAGGGCTGCCGAGGAGGTTGCGGTGTCATCGCCATCCTCATCTTTGAGCTGCTCCCATCGCGTGCTGAACACGCGAAGGGTGTCGCCGCGGTGCGAAAAGGAGAACTGGTCTCGCACTTGTCCTTCAAATCGATGTGTGCTGAGAGCACCTGATTCAAACGCATAGGCGTAGAGGTGGTTTTGATTCAGTGTGAAAAAGTGAGTGGGCGAGACGTAGTGAGATTGGCTCCAATTGGTGAGAATGGAAACCGCACCGCAGTTCAAGCCTTCGGGAGCTGTGACACTTTCCCAGTTGCAGCGCACAATTGACTGAAAGAGGGGGTAGCCTTTGAGTTCAATGGGAAGAAACACGTCCGACCCTGTGAAGAGGGGGTTGACCCTTTGCAGCTCGCCAGCCGCGTTCAGTCGCGCCAGGCGTGGGATGCGCAACGTGCGTGCTTGGCCTTCGGCACTCCATTGAAAGGCTGCGGAGGGAGTTTGCAGCACGATCTCATTTCCCAATGAGCGGCTGGTGTAGTTGCTACCGCTGAAGTAGTCGAAGCTTTCAACGAACACGGAACCGACGCGTTGGAGCCTCCCCTCAACGAGCTGGAACGTAGTGATTTCTGTGGACCCGGAAAAGGTGACCTCTGCCGAAAGTTGCGCCTGGCTGTAGCGGTATCCAATGACGGCAATTCTGTTGCC
>JANQPW010000991.1 GCA_028285285.1 Silvanigrellales bacterium | reverse complement strand
AATGACTTTGTTTGAACCGGAAGAGTTTTCCGAAGTTATCTCTGAACCCGAACAAGAGCCCGAAGCTGCGCCGGAGCCACTTGACGAGTTTGCGCCGCCGGAAGATCTCTTTGACAGCGGTTTGGGCTCTTCCTCAGACTTGGCGATGGTGTTCAGCTCGGGTTCGTCTGCGGAGGCTCTCAGTCAGGAGGTTCTCAGTGAACTCAACACTGCCACTGACCTGAGCCGGCTGGACGAGGTGCCGAAGCGGCTGCCGGGGCCAGGAATCGAATACCCGCGGTTGGCAAGAAAAAAAGGACTGCAGGGCTTTGTGACCTTGAACCTTTTGATTGCGAAAGATGGCAGGGTGCTGAAGTCGCAGCTGATTGATTCACAGCCTAAGGGAATCTTTGAGGAAGCTGCTGTTTCGGCGGCACGCCAGTGGGCATTTAGCCCACCCCGTCGAGAGGGAGAGGCAGTGCAGGTGTGGATGCGACAAACCATTCGATTTGATTTGGAAGAAAAATGAAACAAAGGTGCACCAAAAATCGTGGTCTCCACTTTCTGCACATGGCTCTTATTGCCATGCTGTTGATTTGGCCTGTGCGGGGTCATGCCGAACAGCGCGATGTTGACAAGGAGCTGGAACCACAAGAACTCTTTGCTCGAGTGGAGCAGCTCATGTCTGCAGGTCAGGCTGCAGCGGCAAAAGAGCTCGTGCTGCAGAATCTGGTTGATGAGGGAAGCCCGCTTCGGTCTTCTTATCTGCTGCAGCTGGGGTGGATTCAACTCACCCTCCAGGAGTTTTCCTCGGCAAAGAAGCACTTGTTGCAGGCTCGCAAGAAGGGCTCTGCTTCCCATTGGGTGGCCATCTACCTACTGCAGGCTTGTTTCCAGTTAGACGATTTTGATTGCGTGCAACTTGAGTACGAAGAGCTGCCTGACCCACTCTTGAAGCAACAGCAGGGGCTAGGGATATTGGCCGCTCGGGCGGCAAAAAAGAACGGAGATGGGCAGCGGGCTTGGGTGGTGCTCGATAGGCTGCTCTCAGTGGCTCCCCAGTCGAAAAGGGTTTTGTTGGAGCGGTTGCGGCTTCTGACCGAGCTGAAGCTCGGGCGTGCTTTTGTGGAGGAAATTTCTTCATTGGCGAAGTCACCCAGTGTGTTTCGGCCGGCCGAGTTTGCGCAGGCATTGGCCCTCTCTCTGCAAAGTGGTTTGGTTCGGGAAACACTGTCTGGTCTTGAGGTTGTGCTTTTGGTTCACCCAAATGATCCCAAACTCGCTGTGCTTCAGGGAACCGTGTTGCAGAAAATGGAACGACCCCGAGCTGCTGCCGCGAGTTTTGCCCATGCGGCACGCTATGAACCCCGTTGGCATTTGCAGGCGGCCGCGTTGTTTCATGAAGCGGGAGCGAGGTCTCTGGCTTTGTATCAAAATAGCCTGGTTCAAGATCGTCTGAAAAAGCTCGAGCAGCGTGCCATTTTCTATCTTGAGAATGGGTCGTTTCCGCAGCTGGCTGCCCTTGAAAAGCCGCTGCAGCGAGCTGGGCTCATGGGGCGGGACGACATCCGTTACGCTGTTGCCTATGCCCTTTTCCAGTCTGGGCAGCTCAACCGCTCACAAAAACTCTTGTCGGGCATTACCGAGGCTCGTCTCTTCGAAAAAGCTGCAGCGCTGCGCACGGAGATGGCCCGAATGCGCTGCTCTGGGCCGGGGAATTCGTGCTCATGACTCCCAGATGCCTTCTATTTACCTCCAGCGCCACATTGCTTGTGTCACTTCTGTTTGCAACTCTGGCGCACGCAGAGCCTCTTTCACTCTATCTTTTCCAGATGGGGCGTCCCCTCGCAGACCGAGAGATTATGCTTGGAGAAGAGATCCTGTGCAAAAGCAACTCCTTGGGTGAATGTGTCGCCGAATTACCGCCCGGTAACTATAAGCTTGAGTTGAGGGCGGGGAGGCTTCAGGTAGCGCCAAGCTCGCCGCCCCCCGCTGGCTCGGACGCCCGACCAGTCGGTGTGGAACCACAACCCCCTTTTTCCATTGAAGAAGGCCAAGGGCTTCCGGTGGTTGCCTATGTGGACTGGGATCTCGATAGCGGAGAAGTTCGCTACACCGTCGATAGTGGAGCCGCATCAAAACCAGACGTGACCTCTCAGGAAGCGAGCGGTGAAGTCGGTTCAAAAACCCCTGTTGCTTTTCAGGGGCGTGTTGTGAGTTTTCAAAAGGGAACACCTCTTGGTGGGGTTCAGGTGTTTGTGAAAGGTGTGGATCAGCAGGTGCGCACCGACCCATCGGGAGCGTTTGAACTTTCGCTGGCTCCAGGCCGTTATGCACTTGCCTTTGTTCACCCAGAGTATTCCACTCACACCGAAACAGGCGTGGTTGTTGGGGCTGGCGATGGGTCGAGCACTCTGGTTGTGCGTCTCTCCCCTCTCTCCATTGCCCTCGATGACGTTGTGGTGACAGCACCCCACATTCAAGGGTCGGCGGCAGCGTTTTCTGAGCTTCGCCGTGAGTCTTTGGCGGTGAGTGATGTGCTGGGTGCCGAAGAAATGTCTCGGAACGGAGATAGCAATGCCGCTTCTGCACTTCGCCGTGTGACCGGACTCACATTGCTCGATGGCAAGTACATTTATGTGCGAGGCTTAGGAGAGCGCTATTCAAGCACCACCCTGAATGGCAGCGCTCTCCCCAGCCCAGAACCCACTCGGCGTGTGGTTCCGCTCGATATTTTTCCAAGCGGGGTTTTGGAAGGTGTGATTGTGCAGAAGACTTTCACACCCGATATGCCGGGAGAGTTTGGGGGTGGTACCCTGCGCCTGCGCACTCGGGGTGCGCGTGAAGAAAGCTTTGCCAAAGTCTCCATTTCAACAGAGATCCCCACTGAGAAAAGCTCCCGGCTCACGAGCCGTGGAGGTGGTCGAGACTGGTCGGGTCTCGACGATGGCACGCGAGCCTTGCCTCGAGAAATCCGCACGAGCGATAGGGGACCCATTGATCTCGGCCAGTCTTATTCCGATGCCGAAGTGGAAAGCTTTGGAGAGTCTCTGCGAAATGCTTACAGCATCACAAAAAGGGAGCCGGCGCTGATGCATTCTGTTCCCGTATCTGCCAGTGCTGAAATGGGAACACACGCGGGTTGGAACGAGTGGGGAATGGGCTTTTTTCTCTCTGGTTTGTACTCCGATAAATTTGAAGATTCGAGCCGCACGTTGCAGCGTTACAATGCCTCCAATGGCAAGCTCGGGAGTGTGGACAAAGATCTCAGCTATCAAGCTTCGAAGCGCAAACTGGGGGCTGGCGGTTTGGGGCACTTGAGCCTGAGTTACAACAAAAACCAAACCCTTGAACTGGTTTCCCTCCTCACTCGCAAAACCACAGACACTGCGCAGCTCAAAGAGGGAACAACCGGTGGTGGTGATGACACCATCCGCACGTCGAAGGTAGAGTGGAATGAACGTGAGCTGTCGTTCAATCAGCTCAGTGGGAGCCACGAGCTGCTCAAGACTTTGTCTCTTGGCTGGCGCTATAGCCAATCTGATGCACGCAACTACATTCCCGATAGCCGTTCGTATCGCTATGAACTGCGGGGAAGCGACTATCTCATTTCCAACCGTTCCGATGGAAACTCCAGGAGCTTCACGAGCCTTTTCGATAGAGGTGAAGACTGGGGAGTGGATTTTTCAATTGTGGCCAAAGACTCAAAAGATTTTGTGTTGCGCTATAAAATTGGTGTTTCGTCTTTTTACAAACGCAGGAAGTTTGACACGCGACGTTTCCATTTTCGCTTCCCAGACTTTCTAGAGCCGGAACTGCGCAAAGCCAACCCCGAGGACATTTTCACAGCCGAGAACATTGCCTCAGATCGTTTTGTGCTGGTGGAAACCACTCGCAACACCGACACCTATGCTGCCCGGCAAACCATTGATGCCCAGTATGCCATGGCCGAGGTTTCTTTTCGCGACTGGCTTTCTTTGGTGGGAGGCGTGCGCGTGGAACACTCCGATCAGGAGGTGGTCACATTCTCACTCCATGATGCCGGTCAGGTTCCCGATTCGGCAAAGCTCATGGGAATCGACGCACTGCCAGCCGCCAACCTCACGGTGCGCCTGGGCCGACAATTCCAAATGAGGGGGGCCTACTCTGAAACACTTTCACGGCCCGACTTTCGTGAGCTTTCCACGGCGAGCTACTTTGATGACCGGCTCGATATGGAAGTGCAGGGTTTTGCTGGGTTGCGCAACTCAAAACTCGAAAACATCGACGCACGTCTCGAGTTTTACAGCTCTCTCGGAGATCGCCTTTCTTTAGGGGCATTTCAAAAGAACATTCAAAAGCCTATTGAACGGATCTTGCTGAATGTGGCAGGTAATGAAACGAAGGTGAGCTTTCGGAACTCTAAACGGGCCACGAATCGTGGTTTGGAGCTGGAGTTTGCCGCTGGTCTGGGGCGTCTGGCAAACCCCCTGAGCCCTTTCACTCTCACAGGAAACTACAGCATCATTGAGTCAAATATTGTCTTGGATCTTTCTGAAATTCAGAGTCAAGTTTCATTGACTTCCCAAGAACGAGCCCTTCAAGGGGTCTCTCCTTACACTCTCAATTTGGGTTTGTTCTGTGAGGTGGAGAGCTGGGGTCTTCAGGGAAACATTGTGTACAATGAAATTGGTCGGCGCATCACTGAATTGGGCACCAACGGAATGCCCGATGTTTATGAAGATCCTGTCCGCACCCTTGATTTGATTCTGGGTCAGAAACCTGGGGCAGGTGTGAAGATCAGCGCGAAAGTCAAAGACATTTTGGCGAGGGATCGCATCACACGGCAAGACGGCAAGGTGATCACACGAGAGGAGTCGTCACCAACCATTGCTCTGGGCCTCAGCGCCCAGTTTTGAAGCCGTTTTTAGAAGAAAGCAAACGGGATTCTGGCGGCTTGCCGTTGCTCGAGGTGAAGGGCCCGAGTACCCTAATTGCTGGGTGTTTCCATAAAGTGTTTCCGAGTTGTGTTTTGGAGAGTTTTTCATGAGTGTGATGTTATTGGCCCTTTGGCATCGAGTCCGGAGCTCTGTTTCGATTTCCCATCCTTTTGCCGTTGCCTGCTGCCTGGCTGCGGTGGCAACGGGATGCTTGAGCCGAGACAGCGAAGGTCGTTTGCGCTCCACTCAGGGCGGGCAGCTCACGCTGAATGATCTTCAGGAGGGGGCCAAGCAGTTCCATCAGCTCAAAGATTTTTTCGACGAGAACTTCTTCAACCCCGAGTTCAATAGCCCCGAGCAGGCGGGGGAGATCCTGGTGCAGCTAGACAACGTGTCTCAGCAACTTGGTCTCAGCAACACCACAAGCCTGCGTTTTGAATATAAGGCCAAGCGCTTGGCCCGTAAGGCTCTTGAAAACCCCTTTGATCTCCTTGCTTCATGGTCACAGGTGCAGGCTCTGCCGCCGGGGAAGAAGCCGCTGCTTTCCGATCGGGTGGCCAACCGGCTGTGGAACCAACCAGGAGTCGCTCTCGAGCCCAATCTCTTTTCCAAGCTGCATGAAAATCAGAAAAAGGCTGGGAACACCTCGTCCGAATACCCTGTTATGTTGGCTGGTCGCGACACACACGGCAAACCCGGAAGCATTCCTGTGACGCGAACGGAGTACCGCTACAGCGGTCGGTTCTACTCTGAAGGAGAACTCGAGGCCTACCGCCGCTCTTCACAATCTGGCGAAGAGTACAATTGGAAGCCTGAAACGGTGAAAATCCGCGTGCGAAACTACTACGACTTTTTCTATGATGAAGACGCAGCTCGCTTATCGGCCGCAAACATATCCGCCATCAGCAAACTGCTGCCCAATTTTGCAAAAGAGCCTGTGCGCTTTTGGGAGTTCAAGACCACCGCGGGCATTGAAACCAAGGCCGAGAAAATCGCAGTGCTTGTGAAAAAATACCGCCTGCCGGTGTCATCACACGATGTGAGAATCTTGGCCAATCGCTCAGCCCTTGAGTTTGCTCTAGATCAAAGCGATCACCAGCCCAATTTGTTGACCGGACTCCACTCCCCTGGGGAAAAACGCTATGCCTCCAAACTTGTTTCGCAAGTGATCAACAATTTTGATGCCCAGCTGTTTTTGGCAGATGTGCAAAAAATGGGAAGAGAGGTCGGCGACGCCGGAAAAGTTGATGTGTTGCAAGTTTTGCTCTCGCGCCCTGGAATCAAAAAACTGTTTGCAAACCCCTACCTCGCAGGGTTGCCACTTCTCTCTGAGGTTGACGATCTGTTCCGAACGATGAGCCACCCCCAATCAAACGATCCCGGCCAGGCCTTTGCTGATGTGATGCAGAAGCTCGCGGGAGTGAAAAGCGGTTTGGATCAGGCTGTGGGCAAATTGCTTGGATTTCCCGAGGCGCAACGAGAGTTTCAAGATATGCTGACCTGGATCAAAGGCTTTCAGGCCCGCACATTCGTTCTGGCGCTTTGGAATGCACGGTTCTTGAAGTTGGGTTTGTGGTCGAGCCCGAGCCAAGCCAAAAAGCAGTTCTTTCTCACAGGTGCGGAGGCGAAGAACTTTGAGCAGGCAGATTGGGTGCGGATGAAACCCCGGTTCCATGCCCTCGCAAAAGATGCCTTTCGTTGGTCGCAGAAGATGATCCAAACCACCGACTCGCTCTACAAAGCGCTGAAAGACGCCTATTCCTTCCCAACGCAATACATCATGCAGTACAAGCGCCTCTCTTTTGAGGTTGATGTCAAACTCCAGAAAGATCCTCAGCAAGTGTACCCGGTTCAGATCACGCTTGATCGCGACATTGAGCTCTTGAGCCCGGTTGGTGTGAGGTACACTATGCCAAGGCCTCCTGGTTCAAAGCCCGTCTATTTTGACAAGCTCCCCAATGTTTTCCCGCCGAATATGGTGGTCGCAGAAGTGAAGTTTCCCAACGGATCCCAGTCGGGGCTCGAAGCTGACCCCAACATGAACGCCTTGTACTGGTACCGTGACCAAGTGTTGGACGGACGTCTCCCCGAGGCCAAGCCCACCGCTGGTAAAAACTATGTGGCTGCAGACGTGATGGCGGGGCCGCGAGGTCGCATTGTTCGAGCATGGGATCAGTTGGTCAATCAGAGGAAGTATTTGGAGTTGGGATACCGAGACTACCAGTTTGATCGCATTCGGGGTGAGGAAAATGCTCTGACCTCGCTCTTGAGTTTTGCCCCACT
>JANQPW010000981.1 GCA_028285285.1 Silvanigrellales bacterium | reverse complement strand
CACACCTTTCAGTGTGTGCGCTGTTGCAATGTTGCCAAAAAGCAGCGCATGGGCTGCACCAAGAGCCAAAGACTTATAGTACATCGGGTCACCAATGGGGTTGATGCCTTTGTCGCGGAATTTTTGAATGGTCAATGCCTGATCCATTCCAAAGTACGTTCCAGAGAAGATCGCTTTTTGAGTAGAGCCATGGAAGGGGTTGAGAGGAACACCTCCCACAATTTGCGATATGATCCCAGCAGCAACAGAAACAGCTGCCGTGAAGGGTCCAGCGGCAGCCAAGGTGCGGGTTCCCCTGAAGTCACGCTGGCGTTCGAGCAGGCTCGGGTTGAACAAGGCAGACATCATGGCTGTGCGACTCCACTCTCTGCCAGCTCGCACCCCAAACTGGGCCAGGGTCAAACCTGCCGCAACGGGAGCCATCCAATGGGCTTGACCGGGTGCCACGAGTGAACTGAGAAGAAACCCACTAGAAAGAAGCTCCGCGCCGTCTACCGCAAACTTTTGGAAAGTCTTGCCCCAACCGCCATGGCAATAGGCGTCAAGGCCCCGGCTTCGCTCTTCCTCTTTCATATCTTCTAGAGTCGACAGCACCAGAGTGAAGGATTTGAAAAGGAAATCTGGCTCCTGAGCCGAGCACATATTGTTGTGCTGCTTGTCGAGCTCGAGCACCCACTCATCGTGCGAGGGTGCTAGCTGACCTGCCAGCCAGGTTGTGAGCTTCTCTCCCGAGAGAGGGTGGGTTACCACAGCCTCAACCAAGAGGTTATCGAGCTCGTGGCGAATGAATTGGTACCAAAAAACCGCCAGCACACGGGCAGGGTTTTGCTGGTGAACATTTTTCACAGCAGCGCCCTGGGGCTTGCTCAACCACTCACGGAAAAGAGTTTGAAATCGCGGCACCACAATTTCAGACAGAGCTTGATGAGCCGCTGCTTTCTTCCCCGAGCTTTTTTGCAAGTACCGCTGGGTGATGGACTCGGCTATGCTCTGGGTGGGGTAACCCAAAGGTCCCCACTTTCCAGGCCTTCGCAACAGTGGGAAACGAGCGTACCACTGCAGCAACTCATGCGCAGGGTTTTCTATTGCGTCCTCGCCGAAGTCAAGACCCGGATAGAGCGGTAACTGCGCATAAAATGCAGTTTCCTTACCAATTTTAGGTACTTTAAATAACCCAAGGGAGAAATCTTGGGAGGCCCAACGAGGGCTCAGAAGGATCTTCTCAATGAAAGTGGCCTTCAGAGCCGCGAACACAACCAACTCAGAGTGTCCCTCATTCCAGGAATCCAAATCGGCGAAATGTTCCAATGCCAATGACTCCGAAACCAGGGCCTGTCGCGCCTGCTTCCATTCCTTGGGGTGCGCAGCGCACTGAAGTGGAGTGGCCAGTCTTTGAACCTGCTGGCCGGTTGATTCGAAAAGGGAACTGTAGGGCAAGAATCCGTTGCGATAGCGCAAACTCTGAATGAGAGCCTTTGTTATAATGGAACTTTTGAGTTTCTTTTTTGCGTCTGTCAACCAGGCTTGTCGTTCCTCACCCAAGCGCATTCCAGAGAGCTGACCGAGATCTGAGCCGGTCTGACTGCGGTAAAGTGTTCTCACCGTTTCCAGCTGGGTGGGATCCGAACACAACTCATTCATTTGGCGGTATGAAGCCAACTCCAAAAAATGAGTGGCGTCTTTGGAATGAACAGAGCCGCCACCAGTTGCCCTAGAATGCGTGCCGTGCTTTACGCAAGCCACAGCTGTTGCAAACACCAGGCAGGTTCCGACAAGCCGGCGCATGATGAGTGAGCCCCGCTCCAAGAGTCAAGTGAGTTGATCCATACGCTTTGTTTCGCCCAACCAAATCTAAAATGAAGGTCTTTTTCAAAACCGTCTGTTTTTCAGTCTTTTTCTTTTCAGTCTCGGTGGTTTCCCGTGCTGATCACAGGAACGGCAAACCGTGTGGAGCGGCTCCGAAAACTTGCTTTTGCAAACAAAGGAGAGAATACTTCTAAGTTGTCTCTCCCTTAAAACATCACGCTATTTCAAAAAACGGAGTAAATGTTTGGTGCGCTTGTGGTCGTGAAAAAGCAATATCCGTGGGAAGTTGGTCAACAGGTCAGCGAGAGTTCACACCTCTCCTCTTGGGACTGTACGATCTCCTTCCCCCTTCCCGAGTAGCAAAAAAGGGTGAGATCGAGACCGTCATCATCGAAGAACCGGAAATGGGCCTACACCCACGGGCCATCTACTCTTTTATGTTGCTTGCTCTGGAGCTCGTTGCTCGCGACTACCGAGTTGTCATTTCGACCCACTCCCCTGCTGTGCTTGAAGTGGTATGGGCCATTCAAGAAATCAAGAAATCAGGCAAGAGCGCCTCTCACCTGCTTGAAGTCTTCGGCGTTAAGAAAGTTGGAGAAATGCCAAGATTTGCAAAAAACTGCTTAGGTAGAGAGTTTGCGGTTCACTACTTTGAGCCCCATTCCGGAGGATCCATCTGTAAAGAGATCAGCGATCTCGACCCTGGTTCTGATTCTGTCTCGGTTGCAGGCTGGGGAGGTCTTTCTGAGTTCAGCGGGAACCGGCGAGGTGAACACCGTGCAAAAGAAACTCGAATGGTTGAGCGGGATGTTGAACCAACCGAGCTTCAGCAACTGCTTTCAACCGTCTCCCAACAACAATTTCGAATTCATTTGGATTCCCACTCGAGGAGTCAAAATTCCAAAGAACGCTCCGCAATACAAACGACCGATCGTTCGTAAGATTCGATCTCAAGTCATTCTTCAAGAAAAGTAGCATCCAGAGGCTTCAGCCCCGGAATGAGATCAAAACAGGTCATTCAGGAAAAATGGGCTCTTCAAGCCTGAAACATACGACTCCTTGCGCACTCGCAGAACCTTTTCGTACTCATCACGCATGCGCTCGCTCACAGCCAACAAGTTCATTTCATCGGCTATTTGCTCCTCAAGCTCCTTTCGCTTTTCCGGATCTTCTGTGTTGTCTCTCTCTTCTTGCAGTTTCTGAATCTCAGCAATGCTGCTTTCAATCCGCTGGTTCATTCGGGAAACATCCCCTTCATTTTCTTCTTCAGCAAGAGAAATCGCCACATCGAATCGTTCCAGCTGAGCCGCAAGCCTTATCAGCGGAGGCAACATGATGAAGCTCATGAACTCACCACTGCGATCAAAACTCAGCTGTTGATCGAGAAGAACATTGGCCTCGGCATCAACTTCTTTTCCAACGAGCAGCTCTGCTGTTTTGCAATCCAACTGAGAAGAATCAAGAGGAGACTTTTCAACTCTGCCTTCAAGAAAGCGACTCCAGGCATACTCGGCAAGTTCGCTGCAAACCAGTCCAAAGGCCGCGTGACCGACCTCATCACGAATTCGATCCACAACACTGTGATAAGCATGCTGAATGAGATAGTTGGAAGCTTTGTCGAGAAGCTCGGGATAGTTGTCTTGAAGATCTTCCAGCTGGATTTCATCTCGTTTCAACAAACCCGAAAGAACCAAATCGCTTGGAAAAGCCATGTTGAATCCGATCAGGCTATTTGGAAACTCAGCAAACAGGGTCTCCAAATCGCTGAGCCTTTGCAGCGAGGCCTCAATTCCTTCCTGCCTGGCCAAAACTCTCAGTGGCTCAAGGGGTCTGAACCATTCAAACATATCATAAGTCTCGCCACCCTTAACCGAATCGAAAAAATCTATCCACGCTTCGAGAGCCTCTTCGTAAGTTAACGAATCGTCTTCAAACCCAGGTTCTTCAAAAGGTTCACCTGTGGCGAAAAAGTCGAGCACCGCCTGAAGCTGATCGGCACTTTGCTGCAATTCCACGAAACCCAATTTGGCAAGGTGCCAGCTGTCGGTGTTCACGTCGTAAGCAAAGAAGGAAGGCACACCCAAAACTGGCTTATTGGGGAAGGGCCAGCTTCGGGAAAGCGTCAGGTACATGTCTTCCAATGTGAGGTGCTCGAACTGATCGTAGGTCTGTGCAAACTCCTCTGCCGACATCGTGGAGTCACCGTTTTCCCGCGCCACATTGAAGCGCTGACACGGCCCACACCAGGCTCCTGTGGTTTTCACGAGAAGGGGGCGGCCAAGGGCCTCAGCACGATCGACAGCGCGCTGGAGCAGCTGCTGCTCTGGAAGAAGAGTTCCCCTTGAAGCCATGTTTGCAAACTGTGTCTCGGCACTTTTCACAAAACTCTCCAGTGTCAACTCTTTCGGCTCAGGGTCGGTGAGGCCGGGGTCCTTCACAGGTTCTTCGGTTTCATTGCTAGGCGGTTCTTGACCACGATCGTGGACCTCCGTAGGGCCCGGGGATCCCGGCTCGTCTTTTTTATTGTCGGCTTCGCAAGCAGCGAGGGAGAATGACAATG
>JANQPW010000935.1 GCA_028285285.1 Silvanigrellales bacterium | reverse complement strand
ATCAAATTTCTCTTGCCGAATCCAATTTAAAGTTCGGTCACTGTTTGGATTTCTTGCCATGGTATAAGAGATGCCCATCTCATCGTGGAGACGCTGAGTCCCCTTCAAAAGTGAAAAGGCAGTGTTCCTTAGGAACACCCTGCCAAAGCGACTGGCTCCCGCGGCAAAAAGGCCAGCTGTTTCGTAGACGTGTTGCGGGCTGATGTACTTCAACAACAGGGTGTGACTGATGAGCCCGCTTGCGAGGACTCTTCGGTAGAAATGTGTATAATTGTGAGGTGTGTGGGTGAATTCACAAGCCACTAAGAGAACCTTCATGATTGCCATTCCAGTTTTGAGATCTCGTCTTCAAAGTCTTCAAAAAATGATTTGTAGTGAATTCCATCCACCAGACGGTGATCCGAGCTCACCACTAGGTTCATCACAAGTCGTGGCTCTATTGTGACGGAGTCTTCACGATAGCGCGGGAGACGACGGATCCGTGTGAGCAAAACTGACCCAACCGAATGCATCCAGGGAACGTACGGGGCAACCGCATGATCCAAACCAAGAGGTGCAAGGTTGTTTAACCTCATGCTTCCAAAAGGGTCCGCATTCAGTCCGAAAAGTCGAGGGTTCAGGTTGAAACTGAAGATCAGAAAAAAGAGAAGGTCGATCACTATTCCTAAAACGAAACTGGGAAGGAAGCGCAACCACTTTGACTCCGGCTGAGGCTGAGTTCGCAATTCTTGGACTTTAAGCCTGGCCTCCTTTGCGATGTCTTCTGGTGCCTTCAGATGAGGGTTTTGAATGACAAAACCAGACAACACCGTTCTCGAAACGGCAACCTGCAAAAACAAACTGATGTCTTCTCGAACGTGGGGGCGACCAAACCTTAAGACACTGTTGAATTCAGGGTTTTTTTCCAGCACTTTTCCAAGCACATGGGCAAAAATGTGGGTTTCCGAGATCTTGTGCCCTTGGTCAGCAAGTCTTTCTTTGAGTTGAACAACAGCAGTTACATCGATCTCACGGGTGCCGAAACTCATGGGATCAGAAGCACGGTGCCGCCAGTTGGAAATTGCAACTTTTCTCCAGAAGTTTGGTCTGGGAGTAAGTTTGTATTTCAGGTGGAAGAACTTCATTAGAGCTTCCGATATTCATTCCAGGAAATGACACGCTCCTCAGTTCCCTTGAAGACCTCTTCCGAAATGGGTCCTTTCCACTGCCTGAATATCATAGTAACAAAACCCGGCTTGTGATCACTTTCCCTGGCCAATTGAGGTAGCGAACTCCAAGGAACATGGGGGTGACGATGATGGGTGAGGTGATAGGTGCTGTTGAGCATCAGACGCGACAACCACGTGGGAGCCGACAAATCATAAGCACCTTCGATAGCATCAAAGTGAGTCCCATAATGATAGATGTAGCGGAACTGACTATAAAAGAACCCGCCCACGAGCAAATACAAAGCCACCTGGAAGAATGTCACACTGGTCAGGGCAATGAGCAGAGCATAGATCACCACCAGAAACCGAAATTCCCAGGCAATTCGTCTGAGAAGTTGATCACTGAAGGGGGGAAGGGTGGCTCCAAATGACTTGTCGAGTTTGTGCCGGCGAATGAGCGACACCGGTAGGCTAGAAAACACAGTGTTTTGCAAGACAAACCCAACCCAATTCAGAATGATCAAAACACCGTAATAAAAAATCCCACGCTTCCAGGCAGGTTCGTTTGCTCCGTAAAACTCAATTCGCTCTCTTTTAGAGCGATTCGAAAGGTGATGGCCTTGATGAATTTTTTTGAAGAGCTCGTATCCAGAAGGCAAGAAAAATGCGATGCACTGCCCGGCAAGGCGATTTATCCGATCATTTCCCGAAAAGTTTCCATGCAGACTCTCGTGCAAAAGACTGTAAGCAGGTTGCATCACAAACCCGAAGACGACGGCACCAATGAGAAGTTGCACGGTGCTTTCCTTGTCGGGGAGAACAAAGCACAAGGCAATCAAGATCATGAATACAACCAAGAGCAGCAAGTTGAGACGTTCTGGGATGGGGTATTTTTCTTTAAGAGTCATAGGTAGTATTTCACCCTCACCTCTTTTCCGGAAAGACCCTTGTTTCCCCTGAGCAAGTTCTGAATAGCCTTGTGCACATGCATCACGGGGGCATCGCTTTCCGTGGCCGCAAATCCCTTTTCCCCAAACTCAGCGATTCCTTCGTGCTGTTCTTCAAGAATTTTTTTGTCTTGTTTGAGAACCAGCTGAGTGATTTCCTTGGTCAACCGATTTTTGATTCGATGAAACAAAGGGTTTTCTTGGCGTGAGTGATACACTTTTGTGAAGATCCGTGTTTCACTTTCATTTTCAGGTGTGCACACAGAAATCGATCGCACCTTTTGTTTCCCAAACTGATAGTCAACCACCACACTGCAGGGAGGTGCGTATAGGTCCTGATGAAAAACTTCGCCCTCTGTCATTCCAAAGAGTCTTGCAAGAAGGCTGGGGTTTTGCTTTTCACCTGTTGTTGAAATGCGCACACCTCCATCCTCTAGGTGAGTGATGGATGCTTCCACAAGGTTTTTTGCCTTGCTTCGGAATAGGCCAGTGTGAACCCAAGCCGTATGGGCCGCATCAACAAAGTTCTCCAAGACATAACGAAAGTCTGCTTTAACTCGATTTTCCAAAAGAAAGTCAGAATGCTCCCAATCAGGGGTGTGCCAAGGGTTACTGACTCGAGAACCTTCTCTTTCAAGGCTCACAAAGATAGCTCCCTCTTTTTCAAAACACGAAAGAACCATGGATGGAAAAGACATGGGTTTTTCCTTTGCCGCGCTTGGAATGCTTGTGCACCTTCCTTCAGCATCAAAAGCCCAGCCGTGATAGGGGCACCTGATATTTCCATTCTTACAAACGCTCCCTTCGGAAAGGCGCGCTCCTCTGTGCGGACAGCGATCGAGGAAGGCCGCCACTTTTCCGCCCTGTGCTCGAAAGAGGACGATGGATGTGCCCAGCAATTTTCTCGAAACGGGGGTCGTATTGAGGTCCCTCGATCTCATCACGGGGTAATGGTTGTTTCTCAGTGCTTTCCAGTTCATTGAAAGACCTCCATCCAATTCGATCGGATATCCAAAATGCTAGGTTTTATATCCCCCATTTTGATCCCTCTTTTGTTGAGGTGTTGGCTGTAGGTCTGGGCCCCATGGCTGACTTTCACAACTTTAAGGGGGCCCAGCTGCCCTGTTTGACGAGACAAGTTGTAGTGGTGCCCCTGGCAAAGAATGAGTTCCAAGTCTGTTTCAAGTGCCCTCAGCTTTCCGGAGTCTGTTGTTTCGATAAAAAGCACATAGTGGTGAGGGTGTTCTTGCACAACAGAAAACAGAGCAAAGCTCATGGCTATTTCAAGATTTCTGACAGCTTCGTTGAGATCATGACTGAGTTGTGCTGCCGTGAGCTTTTCACCAGTGAAGTCAGCTATGTTTTCGGCTTTGTCACGAAATACAAAACAAGGGGTGTTTCCTTCAAAGCCAGTGCACTCAATAAGGTCCATCAGTTGATAACGGGTGAAGCCATTGGCTGCGGTGAGAATGGGTTTGTAAACACCACCTTTCTTCAGCTGCCATGAAAACAGCGGTCGAGAGCCAGGTGAACCAGCATCGACAAACTCATAAAAGTGAGAGCGTGAAGCCAGCACCAGCAAGGGCTGCTCCCTATCTAGGAGATGAAGAGGGAAGGTCACAACCCCCTCGGTGGCCATAAGTCCTTTTTTTTCCAGAAAGGCGTGAGGGAAAATGGTTCTCAGCTGTTGAAAGTAACGCTCAGACGGCCCACACCCCCAACTGGAAACCATCTGCAACCCTGGCCACAAAGCCTGTGACATTACCCCTGGGTTATCCACAATTCTTCTTTGAAGTTCGCTCGGCAGCCTTCCTGATTCCATCCACTTCTTCACCTCTTCCCAAAGGCTCAAAAAGAAGGTGGGGCTCCAAACCGATATGAGTCCCAGATCCTCGCACTCCATGAGCTTGAGCGCTGTCTGTGACATCCAGTCGCTTCGGCTTTGAATGTCTGCGTCACTCACGGCGCTAGTTTGCCGATGAAAAAACGCTGAAATTGGGTCGAGATACTCAGAGTCGCTTTCAAGCCCAATTTGAATTCCCGATGGCGTCTTTTCTTTCCCGGTCAATAGCGGGGAAAGAGACCAATAACTTTTTTTTCCAAGTCCGTTGGGAAATTTCTGATAGTAACCCGACATCCATGCCCCAAAAGCTCTCTGAACAGAGCTTTTGAATGTTCGTGTGTAGGGAATAAGCTTGTTTTTGCCACTGGATCCACTGGTGCGTTCAAACATCAAAACGGGCTCTTCAGTCAAAATTTTTTGACCTCTGTCTTTCTCACAGATCTGCTCAATCCAGGGCTCCATCTCTTCGTAGGTCGAAAGGGGAACCTTTCTCTGAAAGTCAGTGGGGCTCCTGACCTCCGAAAAACGGAATTTCTGGCCGTAAGCGCATGACTCGTTTGCCTCGAGGTGTTGACGCAGCAAACTTTGCTGCACGTTCTCAAGGGAGCCGAGCCCCTCAACAAAAGCTCTGTGTTCCTTTTTGCAGCTAAGGGCATGTATTTTGTGTGCCAAACACAAGAGACGACGATTCACGGTCAAAAAACCTTCAGATTAATTGAACGGCGGACAGCCTTGCCAAGTGACTGCAAATCAAGTCGAGCCAAACAGCAAAGCTCGTCTCCATAGAGATGACCGGGATTCTGTTGCTCAAAAAAAACGGCTTCAGGTAGTTCTTGGACACTCTGATCAATGGGCGCAACCTTCTGCTTCAGGCGCCCAAACCGGCCTCCCAGCTCCAGAACACCTGTTTCTGGATTGTAGTCATCACCAAATTTGTCCGCAGCGAGCGAGTCGATCAATTTTTTTGCATTCGCTGGTGTTTCTTTGTCGTAACGAGGCCAGTACTCGTTAAAGTTCCGAGCCAAAAGCATGTAAGTTTTGTAGCCCTTTGAAATCAAAAACCAGTAGAGGGGTGTGGTCGGAGATTTCAAAAGCTCTTTGAAGATCACCGTGGCCATGGGTCGATGGAGCAAGTTGTGACCCCACAACTTGCGGTGGAGAATGGTGTCGCCCGAGTATAAAACCTTAATCTTTTGACCGTCAATCTCCCTTTGATAGATCTCGACAGTTGTGAACCCCACGACGCGTTTTGAGACGCTGTGCCGCAGAAGAATCACCAGATCTTTCGCCAAAAGATCCCGCGCAGACTGAATCGGATCGAGGTTGGTGTAGTAACCCCGAAAAAGCCGCCACATTTGCGCAAGGGTTTTTGCCGGGACAGATTGTGCGGGAAGCACTTCGAAAACGACCTTTGCCATGTTGAGAGACACCTGCGTTGCTTGGTCCACCACTTCCGTGTTGACGTGCAAAAAGTGAACCAAGATTCGACCTCTGCCTGAGCCGCTTTGACTTTGAGGCAGATCATCTCCATTGTTCTCAACATTTTCAATATGGTACTTACCCCCAAAGGCCCTCATTTGTGGAGAAGCAGTGAGGAGGGTGTCTGAACCTTAGACGTCTTTTCCCTGAAAGATCGAACGGTTTCGATCTTTCAACTCAACTAAAAAATCCAGCCTTTATTCCACCTCAACCAGAGGCACGTCCTGCCGCTGGAGAACAAAGTAGTCGGTGACTTCAGGCTGAAATGCATTTGGAGCGGCACCAATCCGAATGTCTTCGTCGACATAAACCGTTCTGATGGAACCTTTTGCTCCAACAGGACCATTTGGGAAGCGCTCTTCTGGCTGCTCTTCAACGTCTGGTCTCGTACCGGAAAGAATTCCATCAACCAGGTCTGCGAGCGAGACTTCCGTTGAGAGGTCTCCTTGTTTACGATAGGTCTTCAGAAACTCAACATTTGTCAGTTCCGTTTCACCGTCGAAGGAGGCCGCCAACTTAATGAAAGCGGTCAGAAGAAGCGGACGGCTGTTCGGTAGCTCTAGACTTCGCACTCCAATGTTGAAGCCAATGCCGTCTTCCCGGATGATTTGGTAAACCTGACCTTTGACCTGCTTGAGAGTGGGGGGAGTCGGGTTCTCCTCACTTGACCAGATCTCTCTCCAAGATCCGATCGTCAGCTCAGCTTTCTCGGTGAAAGGGGTTTCCTGCCCCAACGCACTGAAGTCGTCAAAGTAATTTTGAAGAAACAGTTCCTTCCCTTCTGAACGGCTCAGATCCTGAGTCCAGCCTGCTGCATCTTCAATCAGCCGGTTTTTTAAAATTTCTAGCGTATTGCCACCCTCGACCACAGCTTCTTCCGCTTTTTCATCGCTCAGGTTTGCACCAGATGGTTCAGAACTACACCCAAGAGCCACGAAACTCGTTGCAAGCACAAAAAATGAAATCTTCATAACAAACTCCTCTGTTCTCGATGCCCAAGAAAAGTGTCTCTGTACAACTATCAATTGTACAAATCTCCCTTTGCACAACTCGTACCAGGAGTTCAAGAAAAAACGTGCACTTTAGCGGATTTTTGATCCACTGCGCACAAAGTCTAGAGTCGTTATAGTAACTTAACGCGGATAGCTCTTAGTCGCCATGCTTTGAGAGTTTGTTGGACTCACCACAATGTCACATCGGCTCATGATTTCAGGCCACAAATGGTTCCTCAGCCGGCGGTCCTGAGTTTCTCAGTTTTGCGTTTCTTTAGATTCGACCTGAGTCTTAAGTGCAGAGTTCATCGCCTCCAAGATAGGTCTCACCCCTTTTTCAAAACCTCCCGAAAAAAGTGGGGCAAGCAGTCCGCTGAAAAGCTCCTTGTGAAGCACAAGGGTACCTGAAGAGGTTGACTGCAGCCTGATCACCTTTTCGTTGGTGAAGAGAAATGGAGCGATCATGTGTGCCTTCCATCTGATCAGGCTTTCGGGTTGAAATGCCGTGACAACCGGGTCGTACTGAGGTCCGTCGCCGCCATCTTTTCCAATCATAGTGAGGTGAAGTTTTTCTCCGAGAGCCATGTTTCCACGTGACGCGCTTACTTTTGGATTCCAATCCTGCCAGTTTTCGAAAGAGATCAAGACACTCCACACTTCGGCTGGGGTAGCGGATATTTCGATCTCCGACTGCACCTCTTTCAATTTTCTTCCCTCCATAAACAAAAGAACCAACCCGACAACAACCACGAGCAAGACAACAGCCGAAGCTTTTTTGAACACTGTCATGACGCATCCGCCTTTCCCAACAAACTGACTGACCCCTCTAGAACCGAAAGCCCCACTCACCTCTATGATACACTGGCCTTCAAACTGCAGCGGCGTGACCGAAGACGCACCTTGACCTTTAAGTATGATTCTGTGCAGAAACGAACGCGCGGAGCCCCAACCTTTTGAGCCCCGTAGAATACCACCAAAAATTCTCAATCTAGGCATCCCAGATGCAATAGCCCGCAAACCATGGACCCATTACGCCTTGACATCAGATCCTCACCTGCCTATTTCCGCGACTTGTTAGAGCGATAACAGGAGAAAGATTCATGACCTTTTTGGCGAAGACTCTATCTGTGACTTTTGCAGTTGCAATGACCTCATGTGGTTCCTTTGAGCAGGGATCTGAAGAGCAAGAGTTTGGTGGCAGCACCAAGATCACGATTCCGACTACAAAAACTCTCATCCGACCGGACCACAGCGACATGGACACTTGGGAGTATGAAGAAGTGAAAGTGATTGACAATGGTTGGACAAGAAACTTCCGGGGAGGAAAAAAATATTCTGGCCTCTCAGGGGGGAGGAAACCCCCACATGGCCCCGACACGTGGTGTAGAGTGTTCTTCCTCACCCGCGGAAACTCGATTCCATTCAGCATCGGCCAAGGCAGCTATGATGTTCGGTTTCAGCCCCTGCGTCTGCGGTCTCGAGGTGGGCGGTATTCCACCAGCGGCACTGTGTACCAGGTAGCGGCCCTGACCAAAAATGGCAAAACACTTTATTTGGGCTCAAGCAACATCGAGTGTCTACAAGACGAGCTCTCGATTTTGCAGAAGGCAGAATAAAACTCCGAGCAGCTGAGAAAGGCTCAGCTAAAGCATCAAACCCTGAGCGTGAGCTAGAGTTTGCAGCTGTGACCTTGTGGTCGTTCTGCGCTTCAGGGTCTGTTGCTTCCCTTCCTAGCTTAAAAGCATCGGCTCGGCCAGTGTGTCCTAAACGAGTGCGCATTGCCCACTAATATTCGATGTTTATTTAGTTCTTTTTCCTTAAAGAAGTTAGCTCAGAGTGGTACGAAAATTGCTGCCATTCGCCAGAATGGTTACAAAGTTCCACTTACGAGGTCGCCGAATGAATTGGTATATTGTTGCACTGCTTTCTTCTCTCGTGGCAGCCGGAGGGTGTTCCCGAAAACCTGAGTCCGAAAGTCACGCCAGGGGCACCACTCTCGTGCGCGCCCCGGAAGCCACGTATAAATGTGGCGGCACTGACGAACCGACGAGGCAAGAGGTTTTCACGTTGGATGTGAGTTCCAACTTTCAAAGCAAGGGACTCTTTATTCGAGCCACCAACACAGGAACCTTGGATGGCAGCTCTTGGCACAAGGTCAAGCCGATTGAAAACAACTTTCTCGGCATCAAGAGTGCAACAGTGAAAGACTTGGAGGACTTAACAAGCGAAACGAACGGTGCATCCCTTTTCCCTGATCGCGACGCGAGCACCCACCACATGGAAAGTGAGATGATAGACTCCGTTGCTCAAAGTGCTCGCCAAGCTCTGGAACAAATTCAGCTCCTAGGTGCGGCCACGAAGACAAGTTCGCACGGCCGCAGAGTTGAGCGGATCATCGTTCCTAGGAGTCTGAGCTGGAAGTTTGAACAAAAAATGTTGATTTATCGAATTGAAAAAGAGGAAGCAAGAAAGACCAACAAGCTCGAGATCTATCGTTGTGAAAGACTTACGACCTCCTGAATGGACCGGTGAAAGAATCCTAGACAAGTCGCTTAAAAAAGAACACCTCGGGGTCGCCATCATCTAAGTTTTCTACTACGCCCGACTCCTTAAAGCCAAGCTTCTTAAACAGGGATTTCATTCGCTCGTTTGACTGGTTGGTCGAAGAAAAGAGTTTGTTTCTTTTGCATATCTTTTCGGCATGAATAAGTAGCGCACGACCAACACCTTTTCTTTGAAATCGAGGATTCACAACAATAAGAGAAACAAAGCCCTGCTCAAAGAAAGAGTAGTTGAAAACCATGAACCCGAGGACCATGCTCTCTTCACAAAACACATAACAACAACCACGAACGATGTTGTCGCTCAAATACTGTTCTCGTTCTCGGGTACCAATCACAGAGCCGTCTATTTCAAGAACTGATTGTAAATCTGAAATGTCCGCTGTGCGAATCTTCTCCATAGAACCTCTCTACCTTTTAGGTGGAGTTGCCCCTCAAAACCGACCACATGAGCTTGCGTTGCTCTGAAGCATCTGCGATCAAATGCGACCTTTGAGCATCACTAAATTGCAGGGTTTGACCCGATTGTCCAGTTGCGCACGGGCAATGCTCGTCCACATGTCTTTAACCGCGCCTCTGCTTCCAGGAGCCACAAAAACAATTTTGCCATTAGCCACACCACCCAAGGCTCGAGACTGAATCGTCGAAGTCCCAATTTGCTGGTAACTTAAATTCCGAAAGAGTTCCCCAATACCAGCAATCTCTTTGTCGAGTAGAGGGCGTATTGATTCTGGAGTCACATCTCTTTCTGTAACACCAGTACCGCCCGTGGTAAAAATCACATCCACATCATCTCGCACTAGCCAAGCACTCACAGCCGCCCGTATATGAAACCTGTCATCAGGAACAATGAGACGTTCCACAAATTTGTGCCCATCGGCCTCTACCATTGTCTTGAACATATCGCCCACGTCATCCGTGGCCTCAGTGCGGGTGTCAGAAATTTTTAAGAACACAATATTCTGTGCTTGGAATTCACGTTCACTCATAAAAGACTCCTTTATCAGAGCTTGCTGGAGAGTATCTCGACAAAGTCGTGATTTGTCGAGCTCTGACTTTGAATGGGAGTTTCTGGCATTAAAATGAAGAGAAAGAAAGTGGGGCATGCTAGAGGAGCAGCGGAGTTGAAATCATTTTTTGTTATTATTTCAATAAGATAGCTAAAACCCTCTTTTACAGGACGGGTCTTGCTATTGAACCTGGGCACGAGGCTATTTATCTTGCTGACACGAGAAGAAGCTGGTTTGCGGCACGAGCCGTTTGAAAGAAGGTAGGAACTATGTCAAGTCCGTCTCAACAATCGTCTCAACCTTTGATCGCTACCTTCGGTGAATTTTCGCAACTCGTTGACTATTCACTGATGGACCAATTGAAGGCCGATCCTAACGCAACGGAGGATGGTGATGATCGCGTGGCTCGCCAGGTTTTTTCGGGCCATTTCGTGCCCGTGATGCCTACACCTTTGCCAGAACCGGAGTATGTGAGCCATAGTGCTAGTTTCTTCCATCAGCTTGGACTGAGCGACGAACTGCCCCATGATAAAAAGTTTCTTGGTTTGTTTTCAGGGGATGCTTCAGTTGCCAGTGGACCCATGCGCAAGTTTGGCTGGGCCACTGGCTACGCTCTATCGATTTATGGAACCGAGTATCGACAACAATGCCCCTTCGGCACTGGAAATGGTTATGGAGATGGCCGTGCGATTTCCGTTTTCGAAGGAGTCATCAATGGCCAGCGCTGGGAAATGCAACTAAAGGGTGGTGGACCGACCCCTTACTGTCGCGGGGCAGACGGTCGGGCTGTGCTGCGATCGAGCGTGCGTGAGTTTTTAGCTCAAGAGCACATGCACGCTCTTGGAGTTCCAACATCGCGCTCCTTAACGCTGTACGTTTCTAAATCTGAGACAGTCACCCGGCCTTGGTACTCCAAAGGCACCTTTTCGAGTGACCCAGACATTCTGATGGACAACCCCGTGGCCATTTCGACCCGAGTTGCTCCCTCTTTTCTTCGGGTAGGTCAGCTCGAATTGTTTGCTCGACGCGCACGCAAAAAAGCTTATCCTAGCGCGCGCGAGGAGTTGCGCATGCTCGTCTCCCATTTGATTGAAAGAGAATACAAAAGTGAGATCGGTCAAGAGCTCAGTTTTGCTGATCAGTTGGTCGTGTTAGCTCAGTTGTTTCGAGAACGTCTTGCAGCTCTGATAGCTCATTGGCTGAGGGTTGGATACTGCCAGGGTAATTTTAATAGCGACAACTGCGCAGCCGGGGGCTTTACTCTCGATTACGGCCCATTCGGATTTTGCGAGATTTTCGACCCAGAGTTTCAACCTTGGACTGGGGGTGGCCAACACTTTTCGTTCTTCAACCAGCATGTTGCTGCCGAGGCAAACTTTCATATGTTCTGGAAAGCTCTCAGACCCCTTATCGAACCAGAGAAAGAAGCCCTAGATCGGTTTGATGTCGTTCGTCGCGAGTTTGCAGACGAAATTCAAAAGCACATCCAAGCGATGTGGGCGGCAAAACTTGGGCTCAGCGAGTATCATCAGGCCCTGGTAAAAGAGTTGATTCATCTGATGTCAGAGGCAGAAGTGGACTACACAGTTTTCTTTCGCGAGCTATCAAACCTTCCCATAGAAGTCTCACAGATAAAAAAGAGTTTCTATGTGAGAACTTCTCAGGCGCTCAACGATAGGTGGCAGTCTTGGCTTGAGAGTTGGAGAAGCATGGTAACGAAAGAAGGAAACTCTGCTGAGATATCTACAAAAATGAAACAGACCAACCCGAAATACACTTGGCGAGAGTGGTTGATTGTCCCTGCCTACCAGAAGGCCATGCAAGGTGACTACTCATTAGTGAAAGAGTTGCAGAGAGTTCTGAATGATCCATACGGCGAGCAGTCCCAAGAGGTAGAAGACAAGTACTATCAATTGAAACCCAGGGAATTCTTTAATGCTGGTGGTGTTTCGCACTATAGCTGTTCGTCTTGAACCTGAAAGCTGCTTTCAGATGAGGTGTCAAATTGAGGTTCGACGACCTGAATGTTGAACGGCATTCGAATACAATAACTCCATTCTCTGCTCCTTCCATGACAAAGGAACACTCCATGCCCTCCCTTCCTCTTCTTTCCACCACACTGATCCTCGGGCTTCTCAGCATGCATCTCACTCAGGCTTGCGTGACCCGATCGAATCTCAATCAGGTTCGGAATGAGACAACATCAGAAGTTCTGAAAACCTCCCGGAATTCCCGCGCTTGGATCAACAATGCCATTGCGGTCTTCCAAGAAGCCACACAGAATCAAAGCCGGTCTGAGCAGATCCTCTTGGAGGGAATCCACAAACCGTCGATCCAAGTGGCTGCTGGAAAAATCAGCGAACTTTTGAACGCCGGTGCCGTGAAAAGCTCAGACCTTGTGAGCTTTGGCGAGGCCTTGAGTGAGTTCCGGAGCGAGGGCAAAATTCTTGCCACATTTCTGAGTGAAAATGAGGTGAAAGGTCATACCACTCGGGGAATGGTT
>JANQPW010000595.1 GCA_028285285.1 Silvanigrellales bacterium | reverse complement strand
TCCAAAGTTTTCGCCGCCATCAGAGATGACGGAACCCTGGTCACTTGGGGTTGGGTTGCCTACGGGGGCAATGGCCCTTAGTTCACCGTACCGACCTTAGTCAATGAGGCTCTCCATCTCTTCGTACCCTTTTTCAATGTTTCGACTCAGGTCTCCAATTCGACTTGAACACTTTTGCACCTCTTCAAAATGAGCACCCCGAGCAGTGAGTTCGCCCAACCGTGCGGTGAGCTCCTCACACTCGGCCTCCCAACGTGGGATCAGTTCCTCAAGCTCTTTGAGACGATGTTGTTCTTTGAAACTCCGCTTTCGAGGGGCCACTGGCTTTAGCGTTTCTTCGACAACAGGAGCCTTCTTCACATTCGGAGGCGAGGCACTGGGCGCAGCCTGTTGGCTTGCCTCCAATGCCTGCTCCATGTCTGCATAAACCTGCCACTGCGACACCCATTTGTCTTCACAAAGCTTTCTTCCCACAAAGGTGAGAAAGTGAGTGCCAACGCGCTTGAGAAAATACCGATCGTGACTTGTGAAAAAAAGTGCCCCCGAAAAACCCACTAAATTGTCTTCCAAGTCTCTGAGAGTCCAAAGATCCAGGTCATTGGTGGGCTCGTCCATGAACAAAACATTTGACTCATCGAGCAGTGTTCGCGCAAGCAACAGCCGAGCTCTCTCCCCGCCAGAAAAAGAGGAAACCTGAGCCTCCAGGTCTGATCTCACAAACTGAAATCCATCCAGAAAGGATGCAATATGGAGACTCCGACCGCCGTACTTCACAAATTCTCCACCCTGCGGAAGAAGAAGTTCTCCAACGGTTGAAGCCCCTTCAAGCCGCGTGCGTTCCTGATCAAACAAACTCACCCGAGCATTCTCGTGGAATCGCATCGGCGCGTCTTTGTGAAGCACATCTTTGTGTGCGAAGACATCATGCAAGAAGGTTGACTTTCCGCTGCCGTTGGGGCCCACAACAGCCACACGCATTCCCGGCCTCAAAACAAACTCAAAGCCCGAAAGAAACAGGTGCCTCACGCCAGAGAACTCCCTTTCCAAAGAGTAATTGCGAAACACGATGAGATCCTGCTTAGAAAGCTTCATGCCAGACTCGGTCGCTACCGAGAAGTCCATACGATGGCTCTCATAGTCGCGGTTGTGCTGTTTCATCAGCTGCAGACTCTTATTCAGCTTTTCAGCTCGGTCAATGCGAGCCCTCTGCTTCGTGGTGCGCGCCTGAACCCCGGCACGGAGCCAGGCCAGCTCTCCCCTCATTTTGTTCTGCGCTCGCGACTCCGCTGCTGCCTCCTGTTCCAGAAGCTTGGCCTTTTGACTCACATACTCTTCGTAGCCACCTTGAAAATTCCGTGCCCTTCCCCTCTCAAGCTCAAGGGTCTGGTTCACTAAAGTATCGAGCAGAGCTCGATCATGAGAGACCACAACAAATGCTGGCCGCTCGAAGGCTCGCCCTTGATTCTGTCGGGCTCCCCACAGCAAACTGCGATCAGACTCCAAGAGAGCCAAGATGCTCTCTTCCAACCATTCGACGGTTTCCATATCGAGGTGATTGGTGGGCTCGTCCATAACCAAAATCTGGGGGTCTTTAAGCAAGGCGCACACAATCTGCAATCGCTTTTTCTGACCTCCCGAGAGGGCCTGCGGAGCTTTACTGCGATGCTCTTCCAACCGAGCAAATTTCAGAGCGCCCTCAACAATATTGGACTCACTCAAACTGCTCACATCTTGTAAGGAAAGCGTGAGAGTCTCCATCTCTTGGTGGAGCCGATCTTGCTCAGAGGGGCTCAAAGAACCTGAGGAAAGCTGTTTCCCAACCTCTTCAAGCTCTGCTGAGAGCTTCTCAGTCAGTCGATCAGGGTTCTGATCCACTGGCAGGCTCTGCAAAATCACCTCTTCCAAGCTTCCTTTGATAAAATCAAACTCTTGAGGCACAAAGGCCAAGCTGCAACCCCGCCGCAGGGCTCGCTTGCCAGTATCTGGTTCCACTTCTCCGAGCAAAACCCTCACCAGAGAAGATTTCCCTGATCCATTCCGCCCAATGATACCAACCCTTTCTCCTGGGTGAATCGTGAGACTCAGGTCTCGAAAAAGGGCCTTGTCGCCAAATGACAGCGAAACTTTTTCCAACGACAGGAGGGGGGATGATTGCATGGTTTGAGGCGCCTCGACTAGAATGTTGCACAACTGAGACCTATTCGATTCAGGAGCACCTCGCAATTGAAAGCCACGCCAAAAGTTCCGAGGCTCTCCTTCTGCACCCGACTCTCCTTAGTGAGTTTTCTGGCATGCTTTTCTTGCTTGCTGACGATCTCGGCCTACCAGGCACAGGCACAGACCCAGCAGCCCCGAGAAAACATTGTGATCTGGCACATGCTCGAACCTCAGCAAGCCGTTGTCTTCAAAGGCCTGCTGGCCCGTGCCCTTGTGGGAAACACGCGACACAATCTGGTTCTCGAAACGGGATTCGATCTGGCCAATGCACTTCTCAAACTCCACCCCAACCAGCGGCTCCCCGATATCGTGCTCGCACCCTCAGATCTCAATAAACTGGCTGGAACCATTCCCTTTCACAAAATGGGGCCAGCATGGACCCCTCTTTCAATGAAATTCAAAGCTCTCCCCATCAAGGGAGAAGGCGTCCCTATTTTTCTTGGCAACCACCTCATGCTGTTTCGCAACAAGAAAATAGCCCCGGAAGCGACACCCAGCTGGGAGTCTTTGCTTGCTCTCTCTCGCGGGCAAAAAAAGCCACAACCTCTCGTGGTCTGGGATTACCAGGAACCCTACTTCTTTCTCCCCTTCTACGGCCACTTTCTCAAGGAATCCACTCAGCAGAGCCAAGAAGACGAGCAGAGGCAAATTGACCGAAACGCTCTTGAAAAGGCACTTCGATTTTACAAGAAACTAGCGGAACAGAGGGTTGTTACAGCAAACTGCTCCTATCAGTGCGTGATCAGTACCTTTGTCAATGAACAAGTTCCCTATATTCTGTCTGGAGACTGGTCTGTGCGTCGCTTGTCTGAACAACTGGGAGACAAGCTTGGAATCTCTGCTTTGCCCAGTTTGCAGGGCTCCACGCTCCCATCTTACAGAATGCCAACCATGTTGTTTTTTTTCAGGTGTTGTTTCCTGTTTTGGAAAAAACAACATGGTTGGCATTCTGTAAGATGG
>JANQPW010000913.1 GCA_028285285.1 Silvanigrellales bacterium | reverse complement strand
GCCTCGAAAATCAAACGTCAGAACAGCATAGCCCTTGTCGACCAGTTCAAGCGCATAGTTCTTGGGCATTTGCTCTTTCACGGTTGTCCACGCTCCAGTGACCACCACAGCTGGAAGCTTTTGGCCTTTTTCGTGACTTTCAGGAAGGTACAGGTTGCCTTTGAGGGTTTCTCCCTGGCTTTGAAACGACACTTTGTTGAGTTGATAACCGAGAGCTTCTCCAGCGCTTCCGAAGATGCCGATGAGCAGAATCAAAATTGTTTTCATGAGTTTTCCTTTCTTCTCTCTTTCATTTTCATTATCGCCGCAAAGCCTTCAAAAGGATTGAATGAAATTGCGAAAAATTTGAAGAGATTTGCTTATTTTATCTGAAAAATTTAGGAGACTTACCGTAAATCGCTTTGAACGTGCGCGAGAAATGAGCCTGATCGGAAAAGCCACAGCGAGCAGCGATCTCAGAAAGAGACATGTCGCGATTGGAGAGCATTTTTTTAGCTTGCTGGGCTCTGAACTCCAGCACAAATTGTGTCGGGGTTCGGCCAATGGTTTCTTTGAAAGACCTTGAGAAGTGAAAGCGACTCATTCCCGCAACCTTAGCCAGTTGATCGAGTTCTATGGACTCGCCAAAATTTCCCTTCACAAAGTTGAGCACCTTTTTGTATTGGGCGGTGCTAAACCCTCGGTCAAACTTTGAATCTGATGATTCAAACGCCCCGTACTTTTGAATCAATTTGACCAAGAAGACCCGAGAGAGGGATTCAAACACAACATCAAAGCCCACGTCTTGGCTTTTGAGAGCTTCGTAGACCAAACTGGCTGCAGCAACGAGGTCCGTGTCTTCCAAAAGCGGAACATTCTGCAGTTGATCGTCTTTCAACACTACGCCAATCTCGTGAAGTGCAAACTTCTCGAGTTTTTGCGGGTCGAGGGTGATCACAATGACTTTAGACTTCGCATGCCAGCGCCAGCCCGACTCAATTCCGGCAGGGGTGATCACAATCTCGTTTTTTCGAAAAGTGAACTCTCGGTGGTGACCCTCTCTCCAGTTTTCAACACGGTGGTCGTTTTCGTTGAGGTTGATGAGAATGTGGTGCTGGGCAAAAACCGCAGTGGGCATCGATGCCGGCTCAGCTTCAAAATACTCCAGCGAAAGCAGATCGGAAGCCGAAACACGTTCGACCTCGGCGCTGTTGAGGAGAGGGTGAGAAGGGTAGATGTCTTGGTAGCGCTTCAAGTTTCAGCCCGCCTGAGTTGGTGTTTTCGGCAGAGGCCACGTTGCTGCAGAAACTCGGCTGCTGCGCTCGAGGTCTCTTCCGAGAATTGGGAGATCATTTCCATGGTGATGTGGGCCAGCTCGTGCACCACCACGGAAGTTTTTGGATAGCGCTTTCGCATTTCCAAGACTTTTTTATCAACGCATGCCGAAAGTGGACGATTTGCCGGGGAACGGGTGTTGCCAAGCTGGTGCTGCTCAACGGATCCAGAGTTGAGCGGCTCTCTCACACACGCAAGGGTGAGAACCACAAGGAAGAAACAAGTCAGAATCTGTCTGTGCATCGTGAGCCCGATCATACCCAAAAAAGTGGACAATTGTTCCTGCTCTTGATGATGCCATGCCCTGAGCCTCCCCTTCAAGGAAGTCGCTTCTGGCGGGGGCCCATACCGCAAACTGTGTTTTTTGAGGCACTTGGCTACGGCCTCAGAGAGAACACGGTTTCTGTCTGACCATTCAGTCAAAAATAGCTGAGTGGTTTTAGTAAAGTACAGGAGAAAAACCTTTGACTTCCAAATGAGATCTCTTTAGCTCATGGAGCATGAGAGACCCGGTGCGGTCTAACAAGTAAACACAATTTTTTTGGGAGAAAAAATCATGAACAAGATCTTCGGAGCCATTGCCCTTGCCGCCGCAACCCTCGTGGCTTCTCAAACAGCTTTTGCTGAAACAAAAGTGCTTGCTGAGCTGGGTTACATTGCTGTTCCAAAACTCGACCGCTCGACCATCAACCGTGTTGCTGAAATCAAAGTGATGTCTGACAGCACAGCAAGCATCACCGTGAGCACCTTCAATGGGTACTTCCCCGCACCAGAAGAAATCCGCGTGACCACTTTTGATGTTGAAATTCCCTACAGCGTTTATTCCACTATCTACCGCAGCATTGCTCAACTCTCCAAAGCAGAGACAAAAACAGAAGAATTGCGTGCTGTGTGTGAAATCGCCGTTGGTTTCGGCTCTGGTCAGATTCTTCAAGTCAGCCGAAGCTTCGATGGCCCAGATGGGCTCGAGTTTGGCCTCCTTGAAACTGTGATGCGCGACAACGGCTGCTGGGATCCGGTCACCGTGCGCCCTGTTCACTCCTACAACGTTGAGCTGGCGAACCGGCTGATCGGTCAGCTCGAAATTCTGACTCTCTCTGAAATGGCTCAGTGATTCTGAGCGACCTTCACTCCGGTAGTGGCCCACTGTAGTTCTTGTCTCGTCGCCCTATGGGCCGTGCTGGATTTCCCGCCACGATGGAGTAGGGTTCCACGTCTTTGGTGACAACCGCCCCCAGGCCCACAACGGCGTGATCTCCAATGTGCACACCATCAACAATGCACACGCGGGATCCAATCCACACATCGTTGCCAATGTGCACACCCTTTGAGGAAACAGGTTGGTCCTTTATTTTCCGACGTGGATCCATGCCGTGGTTGAAGGCGTAGATGCTGGTGTGGGCTCCCACGCGTGTGTCGGCTCCAATGGAGATTCCTTTGCGCCCGCCATCAAGGTGACATGAGGGGTTGAGGCTCACTCCGGAGCCCACGTGAATGGGGCCATGAAGGAAGCAGCGGGCCGCAACGGAAACCCCGTTGTGAAGGGCGATGCGGCGGCCGGGTTCTGCAAAGAGTTCTGCATCTTCGGCAACAAAGACTTCCCCTTCAATGGTGACAGTTTCCAGTCGTTGCACGCGCTCCTGGAGCTTTTGTTGCCAAGGCCTGGCCCAGGTCAAGTGTTGGGGCTTCAGGCTCCAATACAACCACGGCATGTTGCTGAGGCGTTTTTTGTGCTGAAAGATACGTTCGGAGCGTGATTCTTCGGTCCGCTCCGAGCGTGTCTCGTCGGGTCCGGAGTCGTTTGTGCTTGCCTCTGTCAAGGTTTTCCCACCCCATCAGCGGGGCTTTCGGGCACTGCTGAAACGATCCGGCCTGTGCTGCGCCCATTGGTGTTGAGGTGGAGCCCCGACACCCGAGGTGTGCTGAACAGAAAGGTAGCGAAGCCGGAAACCAAGTGGGCTCCCGTTTGAGAGAAAGACTCCCCCAGCGGCGCATTGAGATAGAGCCGCATTTCACCTTGTTCTGTTTCCAGGCGAATCCGGCCCCCTTCTCGGTTGAGGTCTTCTTCTGTCACGATGAGGCGCAGATTTGTGAACCCCACGCATTGGCCTTTTTCAACACCATCCAACTCCGGTGTGCGGGTTCCCTTCAGCCCCTTTTTTGAGCTGCCGAAGTCGACCCGGTGCGTGACATCGCTTTCTTGTGAGCAAGGCTCCTCGAAGTTCTCTAGGGCAATGTCGGCAGCGGGGTTGTCGGCGTGAATGCTCAACATGCCTCCTGACCAGCCCAATCTTCCTTGAAAGAGCAACACACGGTCGCTCAAAGCGTTTTGCAAAACTTGGCGCAGGTACTCTTGGTTGCGGTCGTAGGCACGAGTGGTGGTCAAACCAATCCGTTGTCCATTTTCCAGCTCCACTCCCACCTGGAAGAGGTTGCGCCTTTCGATCACGTAGGGTCTTTCTTCGGCATTCACCATGAGGCGCACACATTTGCCAAGGTGTTGAGGCAGGTCTACATCCGTTAGGGTTTCCAAGTTCACATAGCCCTCTGTGGCCGTGCAGGCTGGCACAATTTCGGGA
>JANQPW010000896.1 GCA_028285285.1 Silvanigrellales bacterium | reverse complement strand
GCCTCGAAGCTCTGGGGCAACCCGTGCGTTTGCTGAACCCCATCATTCAAGATGAACCTCTCCTCCACACCACCCTCATTCCAGACCTTTTGCGGAAGGTGCGTCGGAATCTCAATTATGGCGTTAAGATGGGAACTTTGTTTCACATTTGCCGCACTTATCAAGATCTGAACCCCGGAGCTCAGTCCATCTTTTCTCATGAAGCTGCCGAACCCGCTGAGGAGCTTCTCGCGTCGTGCTATAGCCCTGCGCGTGGCATGAGCTTTTCACAAGACGAAGGGGCTGGCCATCGCCCCGTGGAAACTCCGCGGCTGGCGGCAATCGCTTTTGGAGAAAGGGAAGAAAAGAGTTGGCTCACTCCCCAGTCTCGTTCATGGGTGCTGCATGATCTGATGGGTCATGTGCGAGATCTGGCAGGACAGCTGGGTGTTTCGCTCGAACTCACGCGCATGGTCCCCTCTCATCCCTATGCCAATGCGTTGCATCCCGGAAGGCGTGTTCAGGTTTTTGCTCACGCTGGAGAGAGCGATCCTGTTTCGTTGGGGTGGGTGGCCGAGTTTCACCCGCAAACCCTGCGAAACTTTGAAATTGAGGGAACGGTGTATGGTTTTGAGTTGAACCTGGCTGAGATGCTTCGTCAACAAAAGGGAAGCTTTCGCCCGGCTGTGGGTCAGTACAATGTTCATAAGCTTCCTCTGGTGCACCGTGACTTTGCGTTTCTTCTCGACGAAAAGGTTGCTGGAGGCTCAGTTCAAAGCGAAGTGGTGAAGGCCTTTGAAGACTTTATGGAAGGCGAACAGAAGAAGAGTCGACTGGCGCAATTCAAGGTTTTCGACATCTACCGTGGTGAAAATGTTCCGAAGGGCAAGAAGAGCTTGGCCTTTCAAATATGCATTGAACCCTTGGAAGAAACACTTTCGGATGCATGGATTCAGAAAATGACCAACACGATCATTCAGTCCCTTCAAGTTCATCTGGGTGCTGAGCTCCGTGGTTGAGAGCAGGAAAGGCTGAGTGACGTGAACAAAGAGCAGGACAATAAAGTTCATTTTGTGGTGGGTGACATTCATGGTTGCCACCAACAGCTGCTTTCACTTGAGGAAGAAATAGCCAGTTATTGTAAAAAAATTGAAAAGAGTCCCGTCATTGTGTGTGTGGGTGATCTGATTGATCGGGGTCCGGACACTCTGGCAGTGGTGCGTCATGTGAGGGAAGGAGTGCAGGCTGGCACTCACTTTTGTGTGGCAGGGAATCACGAAGCGATCTTTATTGAGCTCATCGATTTCTTCTGCATGGGGCGAAGTCGCGAATGGATTGAGAAGTGCTGCTACCTGCAAAGCCTTTCTTCACAGTTCACTGCGTCGGCACATGCAAACACACTGGCTCTGCATGACTACGCCACCTGGCGCAAGCAGATGTGGGTGAGTCAAGGCGGAAGAGAAACGCTGGAGAGCTTTGGGCTGAGTGACGACAGTTCATTTTGGGACTTTGACGCTTTCGAGGCGGAAATACGTTTTCTGGCCGAGCTTCCTCTGGTTTACTACAGCCCAGCAGTGTGTGTGACCCACGCTCTTGCCGACTTTGACAGTGTGGCTTGGGTCATGCGAGACCCGGCCAGCTGGGTCTGCACTGAGGTTGATGGCCAGGAAGACCCCGGTTTGGAGTTGATTCGATCCGCAGCGCAAAACGCCGTTGGCTCGGCGGAGAAGGAGACTGCCGAAACTGAAAACGAATTGCCCAGCACCGTGAACGACCAAAGCGGTGGTGTGAAAGCCTCGCCCGAGATGCTGCGTCACCATCATGTTCAAGCTCTCCTTTGGAGCCGGGAGTCTCACTTGAAGTGGCCCGATGGATTTCCGGTCCATGTTTCCGGGCACACTCCCCATGATCAGGTCATCTGGTCACCCGACGGGCGTCGGCTGCAGCTCGACACGGGTTGTGTTTATGGACACTCTCTCACAGCTTGGTGCGCTGAGACAGGACAATTCCTCACTTCTTGATCGCTTCAGAAAAAGTCATATTTTTTGTGTATCCCTTCATACGAAATGCAAAACTCTTGTGTGGAGTCTGGCCCGGGTGTTATGACGGGAGAAAGAAAAGTGAGAGAAGGGGCGTGGTCATGAGAAAAACAGTGAGTTCTTTGAAAAAGTGTCGGATGTGGGCTTGGGGTTGTGCCATCTTGGCAGGTTTTTCCTTTATGAGCGTTTCAGATCCCCTTTGGGCCAGTGACATTGTTTGGAATGAGGGCCGGGCAACGGCTGTGGGAACAGGCTGTCGCAAAGATGTGGACACCTACATTTTGGCCAACGGAAGCGATCTTTCTCTTATTTTTACAAATCTGGGTTTCAATCTCACAGGGAGCAGCGAGCCGCTCTCGGGAGCAAAAACCTGCACATTCCGCGTGCCAGCTCGCATTTCCACCGGGTTTTATGTTGCTGATCTCACGCAGGCCATGATCTATGGCATCACCAAAACGGAAAACTCCGATGCCACACTGCGCAACTCGGCGAGCTTTTTCGGTGTGCGAACAACGTCTCCAGCCATCACGGCGCGTCGCGGGCAGCGCCTTGACGAGCCTTTTTTAGAAGAGCGGAGACGGGATCGGTTTTCTCGCCGCAACAGCGGGAGGTGGGTTTCTTCATGGTGTGAAGGCCGGCGCTCCGATCGAGGAGCCTTTCGCGGACGCATTTCAGTGCGGGCTCGACGCGACAACACCACCGAAGACTTGATCGTCTTTGTTGATGGTCTCGACGTGCGTTATGAGGTTCAATCACTCCTCTCTCCCTGTGATTGAGCTGCATTTTGCGACATGTTTCCTCAATCAATGATAAGATCCTCTCAAAAGCGCAAGAGCGGCAGTCACTTATCTTACTGCTCTGAAATGCGCGGAGAGGAGCTGTCTTGATGCGCATAATTTTGATGGTCTTTCTGTTGGCGTCGTGCTTGCCTCTCCGCTTTTCTGAAGAGACGACTGCAGGAAACGAGGAAGCGGGAACCTTTCGGCCAGAGAGAACCACTCAAACCAACTTCACAGAGGCTCAGCGACTTCGCAAGGGAGTGTGGTTCAGCACCGTCGACAGCCAGGTGTTTCATTCAAAAGAGAACATTGAAGCAGCCCTCAAGGCTGTGAAGTCGTTGGGCCTGAACACGGTTTACCCCGTGGTTTGGAACAAAGGCCTCACCACTTTTCCAAGCGAAGCAGTTCGCCGTTTTTCGGGTCAGGCGATTCATCCGCAATTTGAGGGAAGGGACCCACTTGCTGAAATGATTGAAGCGAACAAGCGGCTTCAGCTCGGCCTCGAAATCATTCCCTGGTTTGAATATGGGCTCAAGGTTTACTTTGGTCGCAGCATGGCGGAGTTTCAGCAAGCTGCACCGGCCAACAAAGCTGTTTCAGCATTTGCACGGGCCGCGTTGCAAAAGGGAATTCTCCTTTCCACCTCCACGGGCCAGTTCCATTGGGATGATCGGATCAGCCGGGCCTCATTTGGGTTCCTGAATCCAGCTTCTCCGGAAACCCGCCGCTTTTTGGAAGAGTTTGTGGATGAGTTGTTTTCAAAATATGAACTCGATGGGTTCCAGCTCGATGATCATTTTTCGGTGCACACAAGATTCGGCTACAACAACTCCCTCAAATTGGGTTTTCGTGAGTATCTCGCCCAGCGGAACATCTCCAAATACGACTTGTCTCAAACGTCTCGCCTTTCTTACCGAGATCGGACCACTCAGGCTCGTGTGTTTGTCGACTATCGTGCCACTCTCATCACAAACTTGGCACTCCAGGTGGCTCAGCGCGTGAAGTTGAAAAATTCGGACACTGTGGTTCAGATCAGTCCGGCGGGTCAGAGCGGCTTCTCCTATCGCAACTGGTTGCAGAATTGGCCCTCATACACCACCAGCCCCTATTTTGATGTGCTTGTGATCCAAGCCTACCGTGAAGATGTGTATGGTTTCAATTCAGTTATCGACGCTCCCTCTGTGCGGGTTTCGCGCAATTCAGTTCGGGTGAGCGCCGGTCTTTTTGCTGGGTACCGAAGCTCTCCTCGCTCCGTGACTCTTTTGGTCGCGCAGATTCGAGAGGCGGCGAAGCGGGGAATGGGTGTGAACTTTTTCTTTTACGACACTCTGTTTGCTCCTCATCCAAAAACTCAGCAAGCCGACACCATTCGCCTGGGAAGACTGCGAGAAGAGCTGAAGCGTCTTTCGCCGCCACAGAAGTAGAAACAGAGAAGCGGCTTCACAAATATCAGCGAATAGATTTTGTTTCGTTTGAGACAAAATTTTTGTCGTTTTTCGAACAATAGGCACAAATGTTGCGGAGGTTTCAGCAGAATTGCTTTGACCTGGAGGTTCCTATGCGTTTGATTGTTCTTGGTACGACCGCGATTTCCTTTCTGTTTTTCTATCAGTCTTGTGGCAAAGACCTTGTGAGTAATCTGGGTGGTGAAGACGCCACAACATTTGACACCCTGGGCGAAAGTGACAACGCCTTAGATGCGCTGGCACGCCAAGACGCGGAAACCGATGCATCGGAACAGGAAAAAGCCATTGCTCGAATGCTGGCCGAATCCACACAAGGCCGTTGTGGTTGCCCATCGGCACCTTGGGAAGCAGATAGCCAGGAAGGCTTCTTGCTCGATGCCACTCAGGTTACTGAAAACTGCACCGTCGTTGGTTCTTTGGCTTCCAACTACGTTTCAGGAGACGGCGGTTGTTGGCTTCGTGCCGAAACAGTTTGTTTGGCGGGTATGTCTCAAGGTATTCACATGAGAAAGGTTTGGGTTGTGGGTGACGTGATCGACTCCGGCGGCAACCGATGGAACTTTCACGTGGCCAACAGTTACGATGGCAAGGTGTATGACGCTGGATTCCGTATGTTTGGTGAAACTGGTCAAGACTGGCGCGATAAGTTTGCTGGCCCCAGCAACACCACGCAGCTGATTTCTACCCACTGTGGTGCTGTGTTTGGCCAAACAGGTGTTATCGACTTCAAAGGATACACCAAAGGATATCTCCTGAGCGTGTGCCAGGCTGCACGAAAGTTTGGCGGCCAACGCTTTGTGGACCAAGTTGACCAATGGATTCAAGACATGAAACAGTCTCGATTTGCCGATCAAGTCGAGGCCGGATCGGGCTGTCCGACTGCTCGTGAACCAGGAACCGTTGCCGCGGCCGTGGAAGAAGCAGCAACCAATGCGGCTGCGGTCGGCCTCACAGCCGGTGGTCAGCACTTGAGTCTTGACTGTGTGTACAATCAGTTTGCGATCGCTCTCACCAAGCTTGAGAACCCTGCAAACAAGGAATTTGCAGGACAGGAGATTGTTTCAGAAGGCACTTACGGTGCTGTTCTTCGGTTCAACTTCCGGGATGACCGCGGTGCTCTGACCACGATCACAACGGTTTCGAATGCTCAATGTGAAAATGTAACTGTTTACTGATTCCACAGCTCTCATTTAACACTCCGTTGCATTGTGCTGGAGATCCGGCGAGAATAGTCGTCGGCTGATCTCAGTGCGGCTAAGGGGGTGTTGTGAGAGTTTTTTCTGTTTGCTTGAGCATCATCGTTGCTTGTCTAGCCCCTCCCGAGTTTTCAGGCGGTGCCGATGCGCATGCCGCGGATTCGAAGGCTCGTCCAAACTCGCTCAATCTTCTGCAGCTGCAGAAGAAGAGCTCCTTCAGGAAGCTGAAGCGGGTGAAGGTCCAACTCAAGGATGACCCGGCTTATCGCTCGAAGATCACCCTCGAAGGATATCCTCTCGAGTCGGTTCTCCAACTGGTTCCTGGGTACAGCACGGCAAAAGAAGACACTGTGGTGGTGTTTGTGGCCAGTGATGGATTTCGTGCCACAGCGCCTCTCCGGGTTTTGCAGAATGGAAAAGGTGTGCTGGCCACTAAGATTTCTGGCCACAGCGAAAAGAAACCCTGGAAGCCGTTTCTTATGGGCAAAGAAATGATCACGCCAGGGCCTTTCTACTTGGTTTGGCGGGGTATCTCTTATGAAAACAAGTCGTACCCTTGGCCTTGGGGAGTTGTGGAGATTGAGTTTGCCTCATCAGAGGGTCTCTACCCGCAGGCTTACCCGCGTACTAAAGAAAAAGGAGTGCGCCAGGGCTTCGTGACATTCAGCAATCACTGCATTTCCTGTCATGCCATCAATGGTGCTGGTGGCAGTCTGGGACCTGAGTTTAACTACCCAAAAAGCATCACTGAGTATTGGTCGAAAGAGCACTTTGTGGGCTTTGCAAAGAATCCCGCTTCGTATCGGATTGGCTCAAGAATGTACCCTAAGAGCTTTCTTTCCGACGCCGACTTTGCGGCGATTTGGGTCTACCTTTCCCACATGAAGGGTCAGAAGATCAAACCTCAATGATCGGGCTTTGGGTTTTCCGGCAAAATGTAGACCTTGTACTCACCATGGATCACACTCCGGAGACCTTGATCTTGGATCCAACGACAGCACAACTCAAGTGTTGTCTTCTGCGGCTCATCGGGGCCGCGGGAAGCTTGAATGAGTTCGTCTCGGTGTGTTTCTTTTGTCACGAGTTCTCGCAGTGCTTCGGCGCGGATCAAAAGGCCTTCTAAGAAAAAGGAGGTTGTGATTTGCGGCATGAACCCGAAGGTGTTTCGTGCCATCTGGAGCGTACTCCAGTCGTTGGCGTGTGGGCCTTTTTCAGGCCCTTTCTGAAAGATATTGGGCACCACCGCAATGACATCGGGAACAAACAAAAACCCGATAGCCTTGAGAAGAGGAAGGTCACGCGAGCGCCTGCTTTGAAACAACACAACTGCCGACTCCGGGGCCGCCTCTGCTGCATTCACGACCTTTGTGAGCCAGTCGTCGGCATCATGACAGCTTCTCCGTTGGACGTGTGCTTCAAGCGTCAAGGGTGGCACGATGAGGCTCTCTTCAGTCAGATCCTTTTCCGTGTGCTCGCCGTGGTTCTGGTTTGGCGAACACGAGAAATCGGCAACGATGAGAGGTAACGTTCCCTTCCACTGTGATGGGGAGAGGCGGGGTGAGAAGTGCAATCTGTTCTTCACATCTGTTGGGTCGAGCTCCAACTGAGGGTGATTGAGCGCGAGGTGGTGTCTTCTGGTGCGCAGAGCGGCATCATTGGCCCATGGCTTTGCTTCTCCGCCGGTTGCCACTGAGCCTGGTCTTTGGCGCCAATGATAGAGGGGAAAAGGAATATGGGCTACCTTGCGGGCTGCAGTACCTGCTTTGAAACAGAGATCCCAATCTTGGCTGCCCTCAAAATCCCGTGAGAAAATGTTGTCTAAAGAGTCGAGAAGTGTCTTTCGGAAGACCTTCAGGTGGTTGATGTAGTTCACTGTGAGGAGCAGGAGCGGATCCCAAGGAGGTTTGTGAAATCGGGCGAAGCGAAAACCAAGGTCTGTGCTCATGTCGTGATCGGAATAGATCATGTCGAGATGTGAATCGGCAGCTGCTGTGGCAGCCACAAGTTCAAGAGCTCGGGGGTGGAGCCGGTCATCTGCGTCGGCGAAGGCAAGCCAGGGAGTTTCAGTGCTTGCCAGTGAAAGTGCTGTGCGAGTTCCGGCACAAATGCCTTGGTTTTTTTGATGTTCTTGAAATCGAATGTGATGGGGGTGTTTCTTGACAAGTCTCGAGAGGTACTTTGAAACCGACTTGTCTCCATCGTTGCACAGAAGGATCCGAAAGTTCTTGTGAGTTTGTTGGAAGATGCTGTCAAAGAACTCCTCAAGATAGGGCTTTTGGATTCCATATGTGGTCACGACAACACCAATGCAGATCTTTGGAGCCTCGTGCGTTGGGAGTCTCTCGAGGTAGAGATCCATGTTTTTTTCTTCCCACTCGAGGGTTTGGAGCAGGTAGTTCAGATCCACTTCTTTGCCAATGCTCTGGGCCAGCTTCGGGAGCACCCAGCCGCGACGGTTTTGAGCTCGGAGCAGAGCTCGAGCCATCATTTTTGTGAGGGGAATGGGAACCTCAAAAAACTGCATCGTGTTTTCCTCAACTCCGGTTGGGTCAGGGCCAGGAACTCAATAAGTGTAGCAGATGGGTTGAAAGGGTAGATTTTTCTTTAATGTAAGTACATGTAATAAATATAATTTATTAGAAAATGTTAAATTTATCTAAAATTTTGCCGATACATTCGCCACAGACCCAAAAACTGAACTGTGTGGAGAGTGATCATGGGATTCAGCCGGCGATCGATTGTGGGACTACTGATGGGGGCGGGCTCGGCTTTACTGGCCGGTTGTGCTGGAGTGGCAGGCTCTGACGAATTGAGAAGAAGGTCTCGGAGAACTGGAGATGGCTATGGTTCTTCGAGTTACGGTGATCCGTATGGGGCTCCGTCTTCCTATGGCTCGACTTACGGCGATGCGGAATGGCGCACTTCTTCACATGGCGTGGGAGGCGAGGTTTATGGCAGCCACGACGGGCAGGAGTCGGACTATGGTTCCCAATGGAAGTGGTTTGTGGTTCCGGACGAGAAATAGGTAATCCGTTCGTGGTGAGTTTCGTCCGTCATCTTACGTCTTTTGAAAGAGCCACATTGCGCCCCACGGTGCAGTAGTTCCCCAATTGACCAATGAGCAATGAAGAGAACTCGAGCGTGGCGTCTTGAAACGGCTCTTGAGAGGGGCGGATCGTTTCAAAGCTGCCAAAGCCAATGGTCACATGGGGGCTAAAGCGATCCCGGCTCGCGTTCTTCCAGTAGTCTCGCACAAAAGAGACACAGTCGGGCATCACCTCGGGGTCAGCAAATGCTTCCCGTGCTTCTTTTGGATCCACATTTTCCTTCCTGAGCCCCTCGCTGGCCTCGTGGAAGAGCTCGTTCCATTTCGCACAGGGTGAGCCCTTTGGAGCAGAGCATTCCACCCAAGGGGTGGTCTCACCGGTGCTGACAGGGTTTCCCGCAGAGAGGCCCCGAACCGGTATGCTCGTGGGAAGGGCCTTTCCCTTGAGCACTTCTCGGCAGCGCGCCACAAACTCATCCACGCCTTGGTCTTCCAAAAAACACTGGAACAGCGTGAGGTGAGGGAGGCAGTGAGCTCCGAGAATGAGGGTGCTCTGCGCTTCTCCGGGAGTTGCGGAGTTGAGCCGTCGATTAAGGGCAATGATCTTCTCGATCCAGTGAGGATGAGGCACAAGGGCAACACCCAGGGCGAACATGGATCTCCTCCAAAACACAAGTGTTTGAGACAGTGGTTACCGGCCTCATCTTGCGGCCAGAGAAGCGCAGAATCAAGCCTTCCGCAGCCCTTGATCGTGCTTCAAGGGGGCAGTACAGTGAGCGTTTTGAGGATCTCATATTCAGGCAGTGGGGCGCATCAATGGCGAGCACGATCGCAAACGTGGAGTTGTCGGCAGCTGAGTCGGATTTGTTTGAGGTGGGCGGGCTTATCTCGCGCAGCACACCCTTTTGGATCCAGGGAGCAGGTGGGAACATATCTCTGAAGCAACCTCAGGGAGATGTGCTGCGCATTAAGGCTTCGGGGCTTCGACTCGATCAGGTGTCTCCCCAGTCGGGGTTGGTTGATCTCCGGCTTTCGGAGTGCCGCAGCAGCTTGCAGCAACTCCACGAAAAGTCCGCAAGCGTGGAAGACAAAGATGACGTTGAGGAAGGCTATGCTCAGGCTCTCACACGGCCTGTGGTCAGCGCCTCCGACCCGCAGTTTGCACGCCCCTCTATGGAAACAGGGTTTCACGTGGCCCTTGAAGCTCCTCTTGTGGCGCATTTTCATGCCCTCACCGGGGTGCTCATGGCCGATCTTTGGTATGCCGCGGACAGCCGCTTCCAGAGTTGGGCCAAGTCGCACCTCACGTCTGTCTTTGGTTCTTGGATGTTTGTGGATTGGATGAAGCCAGGTTTTGAGCTTTATGAGGCCCTGGCTACCGAAGAGTGTCGTGACAAAAAACTGATTGTGATGCGCAACCATGGTGTGATCTTGGGCTTGGATGGCGCCGCTGGTTTTCACAAGTGGGTTGAACTCGAGAATGCCTTCTTAACAGAGTTTGGTTTTGCCGAGCTCGGTCAGCTGCGCGGAAAGAGCATTCAAGATATCGTGGCGCAACGGCCGGAGCTGCGAACCGGCCCGATGCGTTTCCTTTTCCCAGACACAGCCGTGTTTTTGGAGCGTCTGGAAAAGGCTTTGAAAAGCACCTCCACTGCTGGAGGTGAGGAGCATTTCACTTTTGATGTGGCGAGCACCGATCGTGATGCCCTTGAACTCTGGGCAGGCACCCAGCTGCTGTTGAAGACCAAACCAGATGTTTCCTCTCTTCCCCATGACTTTGTGGCTGCTGTGGCCAAGTTGCCCACGGAGCGGTATCGTCTTTCCCTCAACCCTTCACCACGCCATCCATAGAGGACCTCAATGTCTCCACAGAACTCTTCGATGCCTGCCAAAGCCTCTGGCAGCCAGAGCACCCTCGCAAGTGAGCGTGTTTCTCCCCTTCCTTTGCAGCTGCTGCTGCCCATGTCGGGGCAGGGAACTCGGTT
>JANQPW010000890.1 GCA_028285285.1 Silvanigrellales bacterium | reverse complement strand
CGGCTTTGACCTGCGGCCTGGGTAAGAACTAGACTCATGGCTGCGAAACGCAAAACACTAGGCGACACAGTTCAGAACAGATAAACGCGGAATTTATTGAGGAGAGCGAATATGTCAGCAGATGTTGGATTTTCAAAAGGCTTAGCCGGCGTTGTCGCCGACGAAACATCCATTAGCCAGGTCCAAGGCGACGCAGGGCGGCTGATCTACCGCGGCGTTCCCATTGAAGAACTTGCCGAGAATGCGACCTTTGAAGAAGTGACTCATTTTCTGCTCCGAGGAGAGCTCCCCAGTGAGTCGGGCTTGGAAGCCACTCGCAAGGCATTGCTTGATGGACGCAGTTTGCCCCAGCACGTTGAGTCTCTCATTGACAGCGCCGGCAAGTCTGCGCACCCCATGAAGGTGCTTCAGGCAGCAACCGCAGCCCTGTCTTTTTCTGAAGGGGTCGTTGACCTCAAAGACAAAGAAGGCAACATCAACGCTGCGCTCAAACTCACCGCACAAGTTGCCACAGCGGTGGCGAGGTTCTCTCGTCGGCGCCGCGGACTTGAGCCTGTCGCTCCCGACCCTTCGCTGTCACACGCCGAAAACTTTCTTTACATGATCCATGGTGAAAAGCCGAACAAAGAGGAAGCTCGCACCTTCGACGTGGCTCTGATTCTTCATATGGATCATGACTTCAACGCCTCGACCTTTGCAGGGCGGGTGATTGCCTCCACAGAGGCTGGGCTCATTTCTTCTGTGTCGGGCGCTGTTGGTGCCCTCAGCGGTCCACTGCATGGGGGTGCAAACGAACGAGTGTTGCAAATGGCCGACGAAATTGGCGACCCTGCCAAAGCCAAAGAGTGGGTTTTGGATGCGCTCAAGAACAAGAAAAAAGTCATGGGCTTTGGTCACCGCGTGTACCGCACAATGGACCCACGAGCCAAGGTGCTGCGTTCCATGCTCGAAAAAACGGTGGCACAAAAATCCGACACGGCCACCTACGAAATTCTTCTCACTGTTCACGACACGATGATCGAGCAGCTTTCAGCAAAACAGAAAGACTACATTTGGCCCAACGTGGACTTCTGGTCGGGTTCGTTGTACCGCCTCATGAATCTGGAATCTATTGACTACACGCCTATTTTTGCGGTTGCTCGCGTGGTGGGGTGGTGTTCTCATATTGTGGAAATGTGGCAAGACAATCGCATTTACCGCCCTGCTGCAAAATATGTGGGGCCAGAAAGTGCTCAATTCCCTGGCCTGCAAAAGCGCAGTTCCTAACTGTGCAAAGGTCAGGGTCAGCCCCAAATCGCGATCCAGTTGGTGAGGATAGCCCATGACGGAAAGCGCCTTGGCCTTTGAGAGGTATTCTCTCTCACTCGATTCCTTCCGCTTTTTCCAAGACCTAGATTTTTCGCTTCACAGTGGAGAGTCTGTGGCGCTTGTGGGCTCTACGGGCTCTGGAAAATCTCTGCTGCTGCGGGTCATGACCCAAGCCCTCTGGTGCACTGAAAATCAAGAACGCTGGGAGCAAAGTGGAACCTTGACCATTTTGGGCGAAAACTGCTCTCCGGAGCGCCCGAGTGCCAGCGCGAT
>JANQPW010000593.1 GCA_028285285.1 Silvanigrellales bacterium | reverse complement strand
TTTTTTTGCTGCCATGAACCAAGGCTGTGGCGGAGAGCATTTCCACATAGGTGAGCCCCGCACCGTGCTCCTGGCAAATGCGCCGGAAAGGCACATCTGAAACTCCGGCTAAGGGGGCCAGAAAGGCCCTGTTGGGCAAAGTCAGATTGCGAATCTGCAGGGGAGTCGTGACGCTCACCGGAGTTGGGGGCGCTGATTCAGACACGGGCTTCTCCTTGGGCACGTCGTGGTGTGGGAAGAGTGGGCTTCTCTGAGCAAAAGAAAACGCATAATCGCGAGTGGGCTGATGATCCAGCAGAAAAGAGAAGATTTCAATCTATCGGTCGCCTGCCTCAGAGCTTTTCTGGTGAACGGGCTTGGGTTTTGCAGTCGTCTGCCAGGTGCCGCAGCAAACTGGTGGTGTCTTGGATGGGGTCAGCGCCCAGTGAAATGAGCTCTTCCGTTCCGCTCCTCAGGGGGTGGCCTTCAGGCCAGCTCAAAGCTCCAACGCCCTTTCCAAGCGCAGCGCCGTGATGGGCTGTGATCAAACTGCCGCTGTTCTCTTGAGCTTCAACGACGAGAACATAGTCTGCGAGCCAGGCCAGTGTGAAGTTGCGCTGAGGAAAATGAAAAGGGCGAGCCCGCTCGTGGGTTGCAAACTGACTCACGAGGCAAAGCTGAGGATGGCTAAAAAGGGAGCGATTCGATGCGGGGTGCGGGCAGGCGAGTCCGCCACCCACCACCGCTCCCGCAGCAACAGACTCGGAGAGCGCCGCGCGCAAGGCAACAGTGTCAATGCCAATGGCCGCACCGCTCCACACGAAGAAACCGAGCTTTGCGAGATCACGCGCCAGCTTTGCGCAACGTTGGCGCCCCGCAAACGTGGGGTGTCGAGAACCGACGATGGCAATGCTTTTTTGTGTGAAGCTGGGAGCTGGTCGGCACACCTGCAAAGCGAGGGGGCAGCCCAATACCGGCAGTTTGCCATGTTTTGAAATCCATTCTGGCTGGGAGATGATCTCTGTGTCTGCAGGAAGGGTGGCATGTGAGCAGCGGCTGAGACCACGTTCGATGAGAAGGTTTTGCGATGCTGCGGGAGCTTGAAACAGCAGCTGGTCTTGAAGCAGGCGCTTTTCTCGTTGTGTGAGACCGAGCTGCAACCTCCAAAGCAGCGTGTTGGTGAGTGTGGGTTGTGTTGCTTTTGACTGTGAGTTTGAAACTGTGGTTTGCGTCATGGGAACCTCCACCCCTCCTTTCCCACAGCAGTGCGTCCCTGTCTTTGGCTGTTTCGAAACTGAACAGTGTTGATAACAAACCTTTGACCCTGTTTTCGTTTGCGTTTTGTTGACATAACGAAAGTCGCATGGTTTACTCAGGTTAAATTCACATTAATTAAAGATTTGATTTCTCACAGGATTTTCGTGGGTCCTGTGTGCTTAGGCAAGCTGCCGTCAAGGAGGATGGGCGATGAGTGCTGGACGATGTCCGTATCATGTGAAGCAGGGTGTTGTGGAGGAAAATGGAAACTTGGCCACACGAGATGTCTGTGGTGCAAAAGCCGCGCAAGGAGAGGCCTGCGATGTGGCTCCTTTTAAGGTCAAGTGTTTTCTGACCTGCCCCCGTTTCATCGCCCAGCAAAAAGGTGGCGAGCGCCACGTGCTCATTCCCAAAAGCGACATGGAGTATCTTCCAGAGCTCGGGGGTGTTTCCAATTTTAGTGAAATGGAGCTCATGTGAGCTCGAGCCTTCCCACCCCGTCTGTTCGGGGCGGAGAAGAAGAAAAGAACCCTCTCACACTGGCAGGCTCCTCTCGCGTTTCGTCGTCCGCAGAAGGATCTGTGGAGACCTCGGAAGGGTTGGTTGAAAGTCCTCAGCCTTCTCACACATCGACAGGAGCGCACACTTTGCTTTTGTGGTATCTGTGTGTTTACGGTGAACCGCAGCAGAACCTGAAAGAAAAAGATCTCAAACAGAGAAATTCCCCTGTTCTGGATCCCTTTTTTCATGAAAAGGAACGTTTAGATCGCGGCATGCGCTTTTTAGCAGCTCGTTCCCTTGTGGCACCGCAAGGGGCGCTCGCGCGTGGTCACCCTCTTCGGTTGTTGAAAGGCCTTTTTCAGTTGTTGAGCTTTCAGCCGAGCCAGAGCTTCACAAAGGCCTTGAGTCAGGCCACACACGAATATCAGACCACGCGGCAGGAGGTTTTCCTGCGGGATCTGTCGTGGAATCAATTGGCCCAGATTGAGCGTTCGGGAGAGGTCCACACTCTGCCCCGCCTTTTGGCGGAACAAGAGGGCAAAAAGGTGGAACGTTATCTTCAGGCGCAGCCGCACTTGGGCGAGTTTGCCGTGAGCGCTGTGAAGCACCACGCCATTGATCTGTTGCTGCGCGTGAGTTGGCGCAGGTATGGCCCCGTGGTGGTTTTGGTTTTGGGCACGCTCTCCGCCTTTACTG
>JANQPW010000876.1 GCA_028285285.1 Silvanigrellales bacterium | reverse complement strand
CTCAACAACTTGCGACGCTCCTCCTGAAATCACGAGTGTGTTCACTTTTTCAAAATCCAAGGAGATGTCGCCTTGAGTTTTCTGGTTGCAGGCGCGTTGAATGGCCAACCAAATGCAGGCGTAGAACAGAACTTTGTCTTCATAAACACCGTTGCGAAAATCGAGGTACTGCCGCTCAAAACCCTCTCCGTAGAGGCAGCGAAAAAAAGCGGCCAGCTGGCTGTTGGTGAGCATGGCCAAAACAAGACTGTCTTTTGAAGCGAACACACCCAGATCTGTCATCACTGTGCGGTTGAGCGCCTCCACAAATCGCGGCCCCTCCCAATCGAGTGCGAGGGCGTCTCCAGTGTAGTGGAGATCGGTTGTGGCACCCCCCACGTCTAACAAAAGAATGGGGCTGGAAAGGGAGCTGTCGTGCTCGGTGAGAATGCGGTGAAGCGCTCGGTTCACCACCCTTGGGGTGGGCACTATCGCCACTCGAGACCACCTCTGGAGTTTTCCAAGACCATCTTTGTCGACAAGATCATTGAGGTAGGCCAGCTGCACCGATTCGCGCAGCTCTTCGCTTCCTAGCCCCAGCCTGTTGGAGAGCACGTTTTGGCACACCCGGCACTCGGGCCACTTTTCACGCGCCAGGTCTTGCAGTGCAGCATTTCCAGCGAAAATCAAGGATTGGTGACGCACGTGGGAGAGGTCCAAATTGCGCAGTGACGCAGCGAGTAGGGGGTTGTCTTCATGATCGCTTCCCCCCACGATCACAAGGGTGTCGCAGTCAGCAGCCGGGAGATCTTTCAGCTCGTCGTAGGTCACAGAAAACTTCAGATTGGCCCCAGCACTCAGTAGGAGTTGTTGCGTGATGGAAGCCGAGTAGGCTTTTGTGAAAGCAATGAGACCCACTCTCAGCCCCCCGTTTGCTGAGCTGCAGATCTGAAACTGAGAGTTTGGAAACTTTGCTTTCAGGTCGTCGAGGAGGGCTTTGCCCTGTTCAAAAACCGAAACATCGTAGTTTCTGTCAAAGCTCAAAATGGCGTTTTCAGAAGTCGAGCCGTCTTTCACAACGACTTTGATTTTTGTGCTGCCGATGTCCAGAGAGATTGTCTGCATGTCACACCATGAGGTTGATGTCGTTGAGGAGTTTTTGAATGGGCTTTTGGCTGTGTTCTCCTTCGAGATCGGGCTGAGAAGGAGCACTGTTGAGCAGATCTGATTCGCGGCGTGTGCTTTCCTGAGAAAGTGGCACTTGGCCCGCATCGACGATCCGAATGTTGCGCGAGTGGTCGCGCTTTGTGAGAAGAGAGTTGGAGTTGCTCTTGTGGGGTGTGAAGGGAATGTCAATGAAGCCGCGCTTCACGGCCATGGAGACCCTTTCCCAGAGAGGGCCGTTGGAAAGGTTCAGGATCGCATCCAGAATTTCTGTGGCCTCCTGCTTCACGAGGTTTTGTTCCTCCGTGGCGTTGGAGATCAGGTCGTTTGAGGCAGAGGAAAAGTGCTTGCTGATGTAGCGACAAAGGCGCACCGCGTCGGCGTTGGCTTCGGTTGTGGGAATGCCAAAGGCCTCATCGACTGTTTTCACAACCACCTTGTCGGCCCCAATGAGAGATGCCGTCACTGATGCCATGGAGATCAGGCCGGCAGCCATTTTTTTGTCGTAGGGAAAGGCTCCCATCCAGTGGTGGTAAACCAGAAAACAATTCACATTGGAAAACGTGAGGTCTTCGAGATACGTCTTGCTCAATTCACGAAGCGCTTGAGCCACAGCAACATCTTGCTCAAAGGTTCCCATTTGGCCAAAGCTGTAGGAAAAGGAAGTCACCCCTTGCTCAGCAGCAAGCAGGAGCTCAAGAATCTGGATGGCCACAACCATGGCCGGGGGCACCAAGGTGGCTGAAAGGGGGCCAAACGATTCTCTGTGGAGGGGCCTCTCCGGGGTGGAATACTCCGCACAAAGGCGATCGACGTACTGCCAATTGAGCAGTGCGAGGTCAATGGGAAAGTTGGACGAATAGGGAATGGAGTAGCAGAGCCCTCCCCCCTCAATCTCCGTGATTCCAGAGGCAATGGCCATTTCAACCAGAAGCTTTGCGTCGGCGGTGCCGTGCCTCAGGCTAATGGGTTTGTCGATGTTTTCGTAGAGCAAACGGCCGGTTCTGTGCCCGTGGTTCACCAGGGGAAACCCGTTGAGGAAATCTGTTCCTTCTTGCTCACAAGCTTGGAGCAGCGCCTCCGCTTTGTCGTATTTGTTGTTTCGCGTGAGGCTGTCAATGGTGAGGGGCAGAAAATCAGCACCCGCTTTTGACAGTTCTTGGGTGAGCTTGCGCTGCTTCTCAAAGGTTGGGAACCCTCCCCGGGGTTGGAGCAGCAGTCTGTTTCCCCGGTGCAAAAGCACATGGCCTGCAAAACGCTCTTTGGGAAGACTGCTCAAAAAGCTCTTCACTTCCTGCGTGTTGAGCCCCGATGCATAAGCGTTGGAGAGCACACTGGAGCGCAGTTCTTCAAAGTGATGATCAGCTATTCTGTTGGCGCTGCTTGCGGACATCACTTATGTCCTCCTTCAAAAGTGTGATCATCTCATCGAAGTCACAAGCCTGGTAAAAGACTCTGTTGAAACCAAAGTTCTGAAACAGGCGAACGACCTCTTTCTCTGGCCGATGACCCACGACGAGGTTGCCCCCAGCGTAGAGACAAATGTGCTGTAAACCGGCCTTTTGGAAGAGCTTGCGGATTCCCCCACACCACTTTTCACCTTCCCCATTGAGGGAAGAAATGAGCACGGCCTCAGCATAGGTTTCCCGAGCCGCATCCACAAAGTCGGACGGTTCGTTGTAAGTGCGCAGATTGATGGCTTCCAATTCGGCCGCTTGGAGGCCAATCTCCAGAATGCGGTTGGCAACCACATGGATGTCGTTGCCGATGACCCCAAACACCACGCGACCCTTCATGATTTCACTCGAGCGAAAAACTCCC
>JANQPW010000868.1 GCA_028285285.1 Silvanigrellales bacterium | reverse complement strand
TTTTGGTCCGAACAAACCGGCAAGCTACTGCCTCAGAAGTGGCAACGGATCTCAGTGCGTTGCCAAACACCTTGGAAGTGCATCAAACCGCAGGCGACTACTGTTTTTTGGTCAAAGTGAGAACAAAGGACACTGCAGAACTCGCCCATTTGATCAACGATGAGGTCATAAAAATAAAAGGGATTGATTCGAGCTCCACAATCATTTCTCTTTTGAGTCACAAAGAGCAGATTTCTCCTTCAAATTTGCAATAATGTGCAGGTGCGAACGCTTCTACTTGAATCCATTCTTCTGGACCTCAGATTGCTGCAACTCCAACATGCGCAGGATCTGATCTTTGGTGGTTTCAGAAGAAAACGTCAAGGAAAACAGGTCCCCTTCTGACCACAAAGGGAAGGCAAACGGGCTGAGGGTCTTGATTTCTTGAACCCTGAGTTTTTTCATGGAAAGCTCATCAAGAAGCGCTTCAACGCGCGCCAAGTGCCCATCGTTTTTCAGGGCCTCTCGTTCTGCCTGTCCAAGCAGGACATGCTTTTTGTCGTAACGTATGAGCACTTGGTAGATCAATGAGCTGGCTGCGCGCAAGCTGCGCCCGGTAGTATTTGCTCCTGGAGGTGCTGGAAAAGTGAGTCCGCCAATGCGGGCCACTGCACGAAAGCTGCGCTGTACCATGGTCTGTGCATTCACCGTTCTCAGAAAAATGGCAAGATGGAGTTTCGAGGATCTGGGTTTTTAAGCGAGTTTGGTGGAGGCACCCACCTCGAATGGAGCAGAGCCACACTCACTCCAAAATCAAACTGAACCAAAAACGTGCAAACTGAAAGTGTTGATCCCTAATCCTCGGCAGAGCCACTCAAATTGCACGCTAAGTGATCGATTTTATGTCCAATTTCACCACTTTTTGGACGCCACCCGTTTTCTAATTTCTTTGGAATTACAAATAGTTGCCGATAGACAAAAGAAAAGGGTTCCTGTTTGTTGAAGTTGCTTAATCACCAACAAAAGGAACCCTCATGACCTTCATATCTCTTCAAGACTCAAAACGAAACCTTTCTGCATTCGGCGGGCTCCCACTTGTCAGTAAGATTTGGGATTATTCTGCTCTCGAAAGCGAACTCTTGCCACTTATGCCAGAAAAAAAGGCGGCATCGCCAAAATCGCAAACTCTAAAATTTCGCAACTTGGCTTTTGGCGCAATCTGCGGGGCAGAATGCCTCGACGATTTCTATTGGCTCAAAGAGGACAGGGGGTTTCAAACCGTTTGCGGCCATGTTCATGCACCAAATTCTTTTGGAGACTTTCTCCGTGAATTTTCCAAAGTTCAGTCTAGAAAAATCAACGACGCGCTCTCACAGAGTGCTTTCAAGCTTCGCAGAGCTTCACAACAAAACAGAAAAGAATTTGTTCTCGACATCGATTCCACACCTCACGTTCAGCACGGGGAAAAAATGCAAGGCCTTGCATTCAACTACAAACAAATGTGGTGTCTGGATAGTATCGCTGCTTTCGACGAATTGGGATTCCAGTACTGGTCTGAAGTTCGGCCTGGAAACACGCACACCTCACGCGGAGCTCCCGAGATTATCAGTTCCATTTTCGCTAAAGCGAAAACGGAACTCAAACCCAAAACGCCACTTTATCTCCGAATGGACAGCGGTTACTGCAGCTACGCAAACATGAACGCAGCTTCACTAGCTGGCGCAAAATTTGTGATCACCATGAACGAAAACATGATGAATCCTCTCACGCTCAAAGTCACAAACTGGAAAAGTCAAAGCAAAAAGAAAAAGGATCGCATTCTCTTCTATGATGGAAGAGAATGCGAAATTGGCACCACACTTCTCTACTCCCGAAAATCAAACGCTCCCTACAGAGCTGTCATCATTAGGGCAAAAAAGCCTGAATCAAAAGGCTTCATCCATCTCTGGGATGACTATGATTTCTATGGCTGGATCACAAGTATCGGCCAGCACGAAATGACCCCTGAAAAGGTCATCAAGTTCTATCGCAAAAGAGGTAACGCTGAAAACTTTATAAAGGAACTCAAAAACGGCTTCGACCTCAAAAACTTTCCATGCCAGAAACTCACTGCGAACAAGATTTACGCCCAAATAAACGCTTTTGCGCACAACATCATGAGGCTTTGCAGCTTCATCGAAAAGCCAGACAAACTCAAAAAATTCCATTTTTCAAAGTTACTTCGGGTCAAGATGATTTGCATTGTGTGTGAAGTGGTCTCTCACGCAAAACAGATCGCATTTCGAATAAACCCGAAAAAAAGAAAGGAGGTGGAAACGTGGCTAACCACAGCCAGATTACTTTTGTACCAACAGAACTCACACGCTTTTTGACAATCACAAAATCAAAAGGCTGGTGTTCTAACCAAAACTAGACGATCCGCTGTGAGGCTGACTGAGATGCCTTGGCGAGTTGTTCGTCTGAAATCAGTCATAGAGAGTCATGCAACTCGATCTGCGTATGCGTGAGAAAGAAAAACGATGAAATCTGAAAAAATTTGTGAGGGATTTGCGATCTGAAATCGATCAAGAAAGGGATTTTGGGTCACGGAGAAAAGGCGGGATGCCTTTTCGAGGATCTGGGATGAGATTTTGTCGTGTGATGAGCAACTGGAACGACTTGCAGAACACCTGACAGAGATTCCCAAAGGGGTGTCTCCCAAGCCCATTTTCATGAAAATGGAGAAACTGGAAAGCAAAAAGACAGAACTCAAACAGCAGGTTTTGGACCTGGAGGCCGCAGAACCCAAAACGGAATCCCCAGTCGACTTACGCGACTTCAAGAGTTTCTTGGCCTCGCTGGGTCCACTTCTGAATCAACTGACTCCAGAGCTGAAGTCGGAAATCGTGAAGCTGCTCGTGAACCGCATCGAGGTTTTTGATGACAAAGTGAGCATCGAATATTTTGTGGGGGAACAGACCATTTTGGGAAAACAGCAGCAGGCCCAAAAAATTTATGAACAAACAGAAAAAGCCCCGGCTGACACACTCATGTCAGCCGGGGCTTTCAAATCACCGAAGCGAGCCGCTTTACAAAGCGGTTCGACTACTCTAAAGAATGGTGACCCCAACGGGGTTTGAACCCGTGTTACCGCCGTGAAAGGGCGGTGTCCTAGACCACTAGACGATGGGGCCAAAACGTGATGCAGTTGGTATGACAATCGCTCGAAGCTGTCAAGCGCAAAGCCTGGAAATGTTAGGATTCCAAAAACCTGCCCACCAACCAGGCAGGCTGCCAGCACCGTCGGCTCTGGGGCTGGCCGGGCTCGCGCGCTCCTCAAACATCGCCCCCAGAAATTAAAGACCAATCTTTTCAGGACTTTCTCGGAAGAGCGTGAAGACCTCCCCCGATATTTGCTCCGACATTGTCGGACCGGCCCAACTGTAGTAGACCCTTTGATGCACCGCGTCGCCGTTGAACGCTCCACCCACTGCATTTGTCTGAAGGGAGTTCCTATGACCCAAGATCTTGACGTCATCAAAAATGTTTATCGAGAAATGCCCGCAAGAATCAAATTGGCCAGGGAAAAGCTAGGAAGAGCCCTCACGCTCACAGAAAAGATTCTCTATTCCCACCTCAAGCCAACGCGTGATGGGGGCACAGAGAAAATCACTCCTCACACCCGTGGCAAAGACTATGTTGAGTTCTACCCAGACCGTGTGGGCATGCAAGACGCCACAGCACAGATGGCTCTGCTTCAGTTTATGTCGGCCGGTATTCCCCAAGCAGCTGTTCCCTCAACAGTGCACTGCGATCACCTCATTCAGGCCCGCGTGGGTGCAAAATCTGATTTGGCCGATGCCAACAAAGAAAATGCAGAGGTGTTTGAGTTTCTCTCTTCTGTCTCCCAAAAGTACGGCATTGGCTTTTGGAAGCCTGGCGCAGGCATTATTCACCAGGTCATTCTGGAAAACTACGCGTTCCCAGGAGCCATGATGATTGGCACCGATTCCCACACTCCCAATGCTGGAGGGCTGGGCATGGTGGCTATTGGTGTTGGCGGCGCCGACGCTGTGGATGTGATGGCGGGAATGCCGTGGGAACTCAAATTTCCAAAAGTCTTGGGAGTCAAACTCACTGGGAAGCTCAGCGGATGGGCCTCACCGAAAGACGTGATTTTGAAGTTGGCCGGAATTCTCACCGTAAAGGGCGGAACGGGCTACATTGTGGAGTACTTTGGCGAGGGCACACAATCTCTCTCGGCAACGGGCAAAGGCACCATCTGCAACATGGGAGCTGAAATTGGCGCCACCACCTCTCTTTTCCCCTACGACAGCCGCATGAGCGACTACCTCAAAAACACAGATCGGGCCGAAGTGGCAAAACTGGCCGACATAGTTTCAGACTGTCTCGTTGCCGATGTGGATGCCGAGAAGAATCCAGAGGAACACTATGACCAGGTCATCCACATCGATCTGAGCACCCTTGAACCTCAGATCAACGGCCCCTTCACGCCCGATCGCAACCACTCCATCTCTGAGTTTGTGAAGGCCGTGAAAGAAAATGGTTGGCCTGAAGACTTGAAGGTCGGGCTCATTGGCAGCTGCACCAACAGTTCTTATGAAGATATGGATCGCGTGGCCAGCATTGCCAAAATGGCAAAAGAAAAGAAGCTCAAAACGAAATCGCCACTCAACGTCACCCCTGGCTCCGAACAAGTGAGGGCGACCATCGAGCGCGATGGCCAACTCAAAGAAATTGAGTCCATTGGTGGCCTGGTGTTGGCGAACGCCTGCGGCCCCTGCATTGGTCAGTGGAAACGGGGAGACATCAAAGAAGGCGAGACAAATTCCATCATCACCTCGTTCAACCGCAACTTCACATCCCGAAACGATGGCAATCCGCAAACCCACGCCTTCGTGGCCTCACCTGAAACAGTTGTGGCCCTCACACTTGCCGGGAGCCTGACTTTTGACTTCACAAAAGATTCCCTCACCAACGAAGATGGCGAACAGGTGCGGCTTGATGCCCCAACCGGACTCGACCTCCCACCCAAGGGCTTTGTGCCAGACCCAGATGGGTTCGTGGCTCCGGCTCAAGATGGCAGCAGCGTTCAGGTCTCGATCAACCCTTCAAGCGATCGCCTCCAGAAACTGGAACCCTTTGCAGCACCAAACTTGGATGAAGATTTTTCTGATCTTGTTGTGCTGATCAAAGCCAAAGGCAAGTGCACCACTGACCATATTTCTGCTGCAGGGCGCTGGTTGCGCTTCCGGGGTCACCTCGACAACATTTCAGACAATCTGCTCATCACCGCCACCAACGCTTTCAACAACAAGCTCAACTCTGTGCAAAATGTGATTGACGGCGGGTATTCACCTGTTCCTGACACAGCACGGGCTTACAAAGCCAAAAAGCAAGGATGGATTGTTGTGGGCGAAGAAAACTACGGAGAGGGGTCATCAAGGGAGCACGCTGCAATGGAGCCCCGCTTTTTAGGCGGACGAGCGGTCATTGCCAAGAGCTTTGCCCGCATTCACGAAACAAACTTGAAAAAACAGGGCATGGTGCCGCTGACTTTTGCAAACCCCGCCGACTACGACAAAATTCAAGAGAAGGACCGCCTCAGCCTCAACATCAAAGATCTCGCCCCAGGAAAGGATCTCACCCTCACAGTGAAGCATGAGAACGGCCAAAGTGAAGCAATCACATTGGCGCACACCTTCAACGAACTGCAAATAGGTTGGTTTAAGGCCGGGAGCGCTCTCAACCTCATTGCGGCGGGGAAGAAGAACTGAGCACCGACTGGCCCCTCAAAGAGAGAGGCCAATCGTGTCACCCTTCACCGCACTGTCACGATCGTCGAGCTCCAGCGGACAGCTTCCCACTGGTTGGCCCTCTTTTTCTTGGGTGCGGGGGCTACCCATTCGCACAAAAAAAGACTTTTTAGCAATCACCCGTTCATCAAGGAGGACTTCCACAAGATGTTCTCCGTGTTCCCCCGAAGTGAAAGGAAGTTTTGGACCACGGGTGAAATCGTCCGTTTGAAAAACTTCACGCCTTTTGTCTAAGACTTTCACTTTTTCTCCGCCCACAAAGGTGAGTCGCAGATCAACCTCAGCCCGCCCAACCCCTTTCGATTTTTTCACCACGGCCGAATTGAAGAAATTAAAATGAAGCTGCAGGTTGAAGCGAAGAGGAAGCACAGACTCACACCCTTCAACTGAAGGTCTCACCCCCTTTCCCTGGCCCAAAAACCGGCGCATGGTCAAAATGCGACGGAGCGGCTTTTTGGCCACGAGGGAAGCTCGAATGCCCTTAGATTTTTTCTTGGGCAGTGGAAGAACGTGAAGATCAAGTGACTTCACAAAAAGTGTTCTCAAGGGCTTGGCTCCAGGCAGATCAGGGTGAGCCAAAAGTGCCTCACCCACTTCCACAAAAAAACCCAACTGCGGGAGCTGAGACTTGAGAGTGTGACAAATACCCCTGAGGTGGATCCTTGCCTTACCCTCGAGGGAACGAAGAGCACGCAGTCGAGAGAGGTTAGTGGCACTGCCGCATCGATTGTTCTCATACATGAAGTCTTCTGCATAAACCGAACCGGAACGTGGCCGCACTCCAACGCCGGAACACCAAGCAAACCCCAACTCCTCCGCAGGAAAAATCTCCTGAAAGAGATCCTCCGGCTGCAGATGAGGACCAGTCACCCGCAACTCTTCAGGAAAAAACAACCCGCGACGCGGACACCGATCATGCCCTACGCGAATTCGCTCGGTCGAGCGAACAGATAAGGGCTGAGGGCGCCCCGCCCTTCCCAAACGATCAGAAATGGCCGCAGCCACTTCAGCACGACTCATCTCCGAGCCTGCCAGAGGAGAGGTTGCCTCTGGGCAACCCACAAGTGCGAAGGCCGCAACCCCAAGAGCCCAAAAAGGAAAAGACAACGCTGATCTCGGAGCTGCCCTTGTCATCTCCTAGGATGCCACTTTCAGAGACGCATCTAGAATACGCCGAAAGATCTCATGCTCTCTGAAGACCCGAAAAAGCTCAGGATCGAGTTTTTTATCCTTCACTTCAGCCTCGAGAATGCTCATCGCCCGATCGTGGGGTATGGATTTTTTGTAGGGTCGGTCCATAGCCACAAGAGCATCGTAAACATCGCACACAGCCATCAATCGAGCTTGAACCGGAATCTCGTCCCCCTTCAGTCCGCGGGGGTATCCCGTGCCATCAACTCTCTCATGATGAGCATACACAACCCCTGGGAGGTCGGCGAGATCCTCTGTCCAGGGAATCTGCAGCAAAAAGTTGTAGGAGTGGGTCACGTGTTTTTCGATCTCGATCCGCTCATCAGCGCTCAAAGAGCCTTTGCGAATGCTGAGCCGGCTCACCTCTCTCTGGCTGAGAAGCGGCACCTCTTCCTGGTTCATCAACACTCGAATAGCGGCAATTTCTGCTATGGCCTGAAAGTGTCCCGACTTCACAACCTGAGGCTCGTTCGCTTCCACAATTGTGTTCCAAAAGTAACCGAGCTCTCGGGAAATGCGATCCACTTCCTTCTCAATACGCTTGATATCCCCGGGCTGAGGCACTTGATTGCGCTTCATCAAACCCTCAAGATAAGACTCCAGACACTTGAGATAGAGCTGACGCTCAAGATTGAGAAAACGTTCACGGATTTGTGAAAGCTCGTTGGGAAAAAGCTTCTTCTCCTTTTGCAGAACATCTTCTCGCACTCCGATCTTTCCAAAGTCGTGCAGCAGCGCAGCATATTTGAGCTCGTAAATCTGGGTTGACGAAAACTGTAGCGATGCCAAAGGGCCTGTGGTCTCTTTGTTCACGGCCTCTGCAAGCGCTACACTCAGCTCAGCCACTCGCACACTGTGACCTTTTGTTGTGGGGTCTCGGCTTTCAATGGCCACCACGCTCGCTTTCACGAAACTTTCAAAAACAGTTTTGAGATTCTTCAGGAGCCGCTCATGGTCAAGAGACATGCCTGCCTGTTGCATGAGCGCCTCAAGCATCATGAGCTGAGACTTCCCAAAAGGAACAGAGTCTTGCTGCAACTCCAAGCGACTGAGAGGTGCTTCTCTTTGGCCTGAAACACGATTGATCAATATCAAGCAGCCGACAACCTCTCCCGTGGGCACCTTCAACGGAACCACACAGTAGTTGTTGAGCCCATATTCTTTCTCATCAAAGACGAAGAACTCTGGCCGAACAAAGTCTTCACCTGGAGGTGAAGAATGAGTGCTCGTCATTCCGTCAACTGCGTCCCAAGAAGCAGCCCTGCCATTTTCAACAACACTTCTGATCAAAGGCTCTGTTTCTCTGTTGAGAATCTGATCTCGTGCCGTAACGGGATGACTGCGGCAGACAGATGCACTTAATTTAAGGGTTTTGCCAATCTTCCCAATGACCTTAAGGCTCCGCCCATCTGTCGCTGGATTTTCAAAGATTGAATCGCTCACAAAAATGTGCCCGGCATCGGATTGAGAAACCGCAATGCATTTGTCGAGGATCAAACGAGTGACCTCTTCCAAAGTGGAGTCGGGAGAAAAGGCATGCCCCAACTCATGCATGGCTTGGGTCTCAAGCTCGCGAATGGCACCCAACGAACGGAAATACTCTTCACTGCACTTCAGGTACAGACTCTCTGCTGCACGCGCCAGTGCCTCTGCCACATCGTTCTGCGACTGATCTGCAGGAAGGTAACCAAAAAAGGAAGGAAGGCATCCCAACTGAGCCATCTTTTTCTTTAAACGAATGGTCATTCCCCCACCAGCTTCGTCGAGGAGGAAAACTCCAAAACTGCTGAGGGAGCGCAATCGTCTCACTCTCACAAAATCGCTCAGCACTTCTGCGCGAAACTCCAACGGAGTCACAACAAAAAGTCGCAACACACGAGGGTCCGCCTCATCGTCGATTTCAGCTAGCGAACCCTGGCGCCAGCTGAGCGAAACATCACCCAAACTGCGCTGGCCCCAAGCTTGTCCCAATAGGCGCCTGTGGGAAATGATCTCAATCTTTTGAAAGGTCGCGGAGCTCAAACAGTTCCACCCCTCGCCAACACAAAATTCGTCGTCAGTTGTCTATCGGTCTTAGGCTGAAAACAGACCGGGCAAAGATTGTGAAGGGTGCTGGGAAGGGCAGCTTCTGCCTACCACTACCAACCCGATGAGCGGCGAGAACGCAAATGGGACCGACCGGAGCGCACCGGCACTCGAACGGGAACAGCCCCCAAACCATTGCGGCGAGATCGCTTGGTCGTGTGGCCCTGGAAGAGGACCCCAAGGATTCCCGTGAAAAGAACAAAAAAAGTCATGATTTCAATATGTGTCACTGTGACCTCACTCTGCGTGCTTTATTCAATCCTCTCCTGATCTTTTCGTAATAACTCTACAAGTCTTGAAGAGTAGGTATTTTTCACTGAGGTTTTAGGAACATAGAGTCACCCGCCTGGAACCAATCAAGGGCTTTGCTTATCTGGAAAAGGGAGGGAGCCCTGGCATAGAATCGTCAGTCTTCGCCAAGTTGAAAAATGCAGTGAACTCACTCTGAAAAGCCAAACGCACGGTTTCGGTTGGACCATGCCGATTCTTTCCAAAAATGATTTCGGCAACACCGGCATCGGGAGAGTCGGTGTGGTAAACCTCATCGCGATAGATGAAAATGATCTGATCAGCATCTTGTTCGATTGATCCCGACTCGCGAAGGTCCGACGGTCGGGGGCGCTTATCTGGTCGTTGCTCCAGGCCCCGGTTGAGCTGTGACAATGCCATAACAGGGCAAGACAACTCCTTTGCCAGACCCTTGAGACCCATACTGATCTGTGAGATCTCGCGTTCCCGGGAGTTCTGCCCACCAGGCCCCCCGCTCATGAGCTGAAGGTAATCAACGATCACCATGTCAACGGATCCCTTTTCCCGCTCCATTTTGCGGCAGCGACTCGCCAACTCCAACATGCTGATTCCTGGAGTGTCATCGAGCATCAAGCGATCGCTTTGAAACTGGGTCACTTCTGGGTACAGGCGATTGAGCTCATCTGCCGAAAGCTGTCCATCACGGAACCTCTGGGCCTTGATTCTCGCTTGGGTGGCCAGCATGCGTTGCATGAGTTGCACTTTACTCATTTCCAGGCTGAAAACGGCCACATTCTTTTCACTCTTCAGAGCCGCATGAATCGCAAAGTTCAGTGCCAAAGAGGTTTTTCCCATGGCGGGCCGCGCAGCAACAATGATGAGATCTGAGGGTTGGAATCCAGATGTGATCTTGTCGAGATCGGTGTAGCCCGTGGGCACACCTGTGATACCTTCCGGCTTGTCAAACAAAGCTTCGAGCTGACTCACCGTCTCCCGCACCACTTCTGAGGCAGGAGTGAGCCCTTCCTTTTGTTCTCCCTCCGCTAGCCGATGAAAAGTTTTCTCCGCCTCTGCCAAAAATTCTGCAATATTTGACTCATCCACTCGCTTTGAACGGGTGACGATGTCTTGGCAAGTTCCCACAAGCTGGCGGAGGGCCCAACGCATGGTCACCGTTTTGCCATAGCTCTCAATTTGAGAAGGCGTGGGGGAAGCGAATTCAATGAACTGGCGCAAGCCATCCATTTCTCCCACGAGCGTACCGTGGCCCTGACTCCGCAGCCGTTCATACAAAACCGGAAGATCAGGTGTTTCGTTTTCGGAAACAAGCTCCAACACAGCCTTAACAATGACTTGGTGAGACTCCAAATAGAAAGTCTCTGCCTTCACAGCATCGGCAAACTCCGCCGCCCTCTGAGGAAATGTGATGAAGGTGCCAATGATGGCCCGTTCGGTTTCAATGGAATGATAAGACTCGGAGACACCTGGCTCCATCAGTGCAATCTCCGAAAACACGGTTCCTCTGAGAATGCCCCCACCTGCTGTTGAGGTGACAACAACTCAACTTCAGTGCCCTTCGACAAGGCTCTCCATTTCGGAACGAAACTTCTTCCGTTTTTGGATCTTCAACGCCTGACGCACGTCGCGGGGTTGAATGGCCAAGCTTTTGAGCTTGCGGTGCAAGGTGTTGCGGTTGCAACCCAAAACCTCTGCAGCCCGCGACTGGTTTCCTTTTGTTTTTTTCAACACCAAGGAAAACAAGGGGCGCTCAACATGCTCATGAACCGTTTTCAAAACATTGGTTGGTGGCTCTTGGTCAAACTTTTCAAACAAAGCCTGAAGCTTCCAGTAGACCAACTTCTCTAGGCTCGTGTCTTCAATCACCACGCGCAAGGAATCGGGGCACGACGGCACACTCATCTGCTCCAGCGCCTTCTGCAAACTCTCAATGGACAGATCACTTTCACCAGCAACCGCCCCTCGCCGACTCACCGAAGAAGCTCCCCAACCATTTCCATTGGTCATGGGCTCGGGAGAAGCAGATCTCCCAGCTTCATTGTTTTCATCTCCCACGACGATCGAACCGGCGGAGGGAGAAGTACCTTCCTGTTGAATATGACTTCCTCTCCACTCGAACTCGCTCGGCTTTGAATCCATGGCTGCAGAACCCCAACTCAATTTCTAGACAGTACAGATACATCAGCGCTGATGGCTTCAAAAAGAAGCAATCGCTCTCAGCCGCAGCGCTCACGGTTCAAACTGCCAAACTGTTTATCATGAACCGGTCGCGTGTCAACTCGATGAGGGCTTGAAGTGTGGCAGCAGGGGCTGTATGACGCAGACTCTCGGAACTCTTGACAAGATGAGGTGTCTATGGGCTTTCAGTGTGGGATTGTGGGGCTTCCGAATGTGGGGAAATCGACCCTCTTCAATGCTCTCACGCGATCGGGAGCTGCCGCAGCAAACTATCCATTTTGTACCATTGAACCGAACAGCGGCCAAGTAGCTGTTCCCGACCCCAGGCTCGACGACATCTCTCTCAAGGTCAAAACAAAGCGCACCATTCCCACGACCATTGAATTCGTGGATATTGCGGGCCTTGTTAAGGGTGCAAGCCAGGGGGAAGGCCTAGGCAACCAATTTCTGGGTCACATCCGACAGGTTGACGCCATCGTTCATGTTGTGCGTTGTTTTGACGATTCAAACGTCACCCATGTTGACGGCAGTACCGATCCCCAGCGTGACATTGACACCATTCAAACTGAACTCATTCTTGCCGACTTTGAAACTGTTTCAAAGAGTGTTGAGAAACTCCGCAAACAACTCAAAAGCCCAGCAAAAGGTATCAAGGAGTGCTTTGAAATTGCAGAAAAGCTCCAAGCTCACCTTGATGCCATGAAAGTGGCACGGAGCTTTGAAGCCCCCGACACTAGAGAAGCGAAAGAATACCTCCACAGTCTGCACCTCATCACTGCTAAACCTGTTTTGTACGCTGCCAATGTTGCGGAGGGCGACTTGGCCGATCTGGGAGCCTCTTCCGAACACGTGCAAACCGTGAAGAAGATTGCTGCTGCGGAGGGCTCTGAGTCCATCGTGGTTTCTGCCCAAATTGAGCACGAACTCTCTCAGCTTTCCCCTGAAGAGGCCCAATCATTTATGGAAGACCTAGGTGTGTCGCAAAGCGGACTTGATCGACTTGTGCAGGCCAGTTACCGGTTGCTCGATCTCATCACTTACTTCACCGCGGGAGTTCAAGAAGTTCGAGCTTGGACCATCACACGGAACACACGGGCACCACAAGCAGCTGGAGTGATCCACACAGATTTTGAAAAGGGTTTCATTTGTGCGGAAGTTTATTCTTATGATGATCTTGCAAAACATGAGACAGAAGCCAAGGTGAAGGAAGCGGGCTTGTATCGCAAAGAGGGCAAAGATTATGTTTGCTCCGATGGAGATATTATGCACTTTCTTTTCAATGTGTGAGTTTCCCGCTCTCATCGAGCGGCACAGCCTGACATTCTCGGTGACCTGTTCGTGAATGTCAGGCCATTTTGGAACTGCATGAAGAACGCGTTCCAGAAGAAACGCTTGATTTGGTCGATCATCTTGGTGCTGCGGTGAACAATCTCATTCGGAAAGCAAGGTAGAATCTGCTTTCTGCGGAATCAAACCCCAATCTGAAGACAAACTTTGCCCAAGGGACACGACTCACAATCGGGATTCCGCGCCTTACAGTGATAGCGGCCATGAAAAATCAAAGTGTGGTGCGCATTTTGCGCAAACTCTTCAGGAACAAGCCGCAACAGCTCAGCCTCAATTTTTTCGCGGTTCGACGTGGGTGCAACCAGTCCTATCCGCTGGGCCAGGCGTGCCACATGAGTGTCAACCGCCATTGTGGCCTCTCCGTACAGCACATTGAGCACCACATTGGCTGTTTTACGACCCACACCGGGCAAAGACTCCAGTTCTTCACGGGTGCGCGGAACCTTTCCATTAAACTCCGCAACCAATTGCCCCGCCAGGCGGAAGCAATTGCGAGCCTTCGTGGGAGCCAGCCCTATGCTCTTGATGATTTTTAGAAACCCTTTTTCCCCCATCTCAACCAGGTCCACAGCACCAAACTTAGGGTGTTCATCACAAAAAGCACCGAATGCGCGATTGACACCCACATCTGTGGCTTGGGCGCTGAGAACGACAGCCACCAAGAGTTGAAAGGAATTGTGATGCTTCAACTCACAATGGGCTTCAGGCCAGCGCTCATGCAACAGACCAAAGACCCGAGCCGCCTTTGCCCGGGAGAGAAGACGGGCTCGTTGAGAAGACACCTTTGCCATGGCTCAAAGCCACCCCAAATGAAGCGACACGCCCGACTGCGGCGAACGCTCTCCCCGACCGGGAAGATCGAGCGCGCAGAACGGGGGGTGCTCAAAAAAACGAGACCAGTCCTCGCCACTCCAACTTGCTGCGACAGACTCTCCGCACATCGTGGGCTTCACACCGCCTTGAACCGAGATGTCCATTTCCACCCCTTCTGTTGCTCCGGTCAGCAAAAGCACCAGCTCCCCCTCAGCATTGGGAGCGGGCTGCACCGAAAGACCAGCTGGAGTTTCCGATACCAGGGCATCACCCCCTTTGGCAAACACTCTGAAAGTTTCAAAAGCGTCTGTTGTGGACAGCCGAAAACGGAGCTCCGAAAGATGAGGGCCTTTTACCCGCATCACAAGAGTGGGACGATCCCGCTTCGCCCGCAAACGAGGGTAAAACTCCCTCAATTCCTCTAACTTCTCTTCTTTTGAAGCCAAAAAAGGAAAATGGGTGCCCGAAGACGGATCGTATATCACGAGCAGATCCTCTTCAGGGGGAGTTAAGGAGCGTCGGAAGGGAAAACGGTCCACATAGGCTTGTGCAGGCAAGACCCCCTTTCCCGTTGCCCAAAACAGGATCTGCTGCCCCCCGCCCCAAGGAAGGGCAAGGCCAACTGCACTCTCACTCTCCAGCAAAAGGGCGGCAGAGTCCTCTGCGTCTCTTTGTGGAGGCTCTGCTG
>JANQPW010000855.1 GCA_028285285.1 Silvanigrellales bacterium | reverse complement strand
CGCTTCAGCAAGGTCTGCCGGTGAAACGAAAGACAGTGGCAAACCTGCCAACTCGCGCGGCAGAAGCTGAACAAACCCAAACAGACGGGGGCTCTGAGCAAAGTCGAGAGCAAAACTCTCCACGAGATCTTTCAACGGCACAGCCGTTTCAACCATCACAAGCCTTCTCTGAAAATTCAGCAAAAACTCGTAGTTCGATCGAAGGGATCTCAAAAAACGAAGGTGCTCTTCCCTTTGCCTCGGGGACAAGGCCAGCTGGGAGAGAAAGGCCTCAAGCCCCCCGAAGTCGACTTTCGGGAAAAGAACAATCAAACACCCTGCCCTTTCGGCAACCTGAACCAGCTCCTGCTGGAAAGAATAGAAGTTGCTACCCCGAAGAGCAGCGCCCCAGAGGTCGAGAACAACGGCCACATTCTGCCCAACTTTTTGGACCGTCCCAGTCAATGACTCCCAATCATTTTCACTGGCTCGCACCCAATTTTCTGCGAAGGCCGAGTTTTCCCCTGTTGAGGATTCATTCACCGAAAGTCGACGAGTCACCGAAACTGATCCGAGTGTGGGGGTTTGCTTAAGGCGTAGAAAAAACTCCGAACCAACAGATCGCAAAAAGCTATCCCACCAGATGATCTCCATCAATCACTCCAAAAGATCTGACACCGCCGGCGGCTCCAAGGGCCTCTCACAGCATATCGCAATCAGCTCCCGAGCGGCAGACTCCCAATCGCAAAGCATTTTTTTGTCGCGTTCGTTGGTCAACTGGTGTTTGTTCACCTGCCGCCGATATCCCTTAGCTCCGGCGGCACTCTCCATAAAAGCAGTCACTTCAGAAAGACAATTGGTGGCGTCGCCACCACAGACCTTCCGCTTCACTTCCAAGCAGGGCACCGTATTCTGAGATTCCTGGAGACTCGTCAACACTGGAGACACACCAGCGTCGCCCCGATACACGGCGGGAAGCCCAGCCACGAAGGCTTCGGCGATAGGAAACCCATAACCTTCGAAATCACTCGGATGAACCAGGCATGTGGCCTCGCGGTAGAGTTGCGCCAATTCAGCATCATCGAGAGACTCCAACCAAAAAACGCCCTCTTCCTTAAACACGACTCCCTTTCCCAACGGGAACCCGGAAGTGCTGCAAAAGCTTGGCCGGCCCCCAGGGCAACTTCCCACAAAAACAAACCAAAAATTTCCATTTTGACTCCGGAGGCTTTGCACACAGGAGCGCACGAAACCCCAATTCTTATAGGGTTCATCGCGGCCTACGCCCAACACAGGAATGGCCTGCTGGCCCTCCCCGTCATCGAGCAAACGAAATGCTGATTCACTCCGTGGGTTCAGCAGTGCGGTTGTGAACCTCTGTGAAAGTCGGGGAAAAACCACGGCAATGGAGGCCTGAGGCAGTTGGAAGAAATTTCTGATTTCATCTGCCGACAACTGCGAAACAGTGAGCAGAGTTCGTCCCTGGTGGAGATAAGAAGCTGAGAAGAGCTTCATCTGAAACGCCAACCAGCTCTTCCTTGTTTTTTTGCCGTCCTTCAATGGAGTGACATCGTGGAGAACCTGAAAAACTCTCCGCGCAACCGACCTTCGCAGCACAAAGGGCCGGTCGATGTTGTCGGGAGAAATCCACAAAAACTCATCTGCAATGTTGAATCGCCGGCGGAAGAGCCTCATCCATGCCAAAACGAAAGTCGACCAAAAAACCCGAGGTTTCTTCAAAAGACGGGGGCAAGGGAAACGAAAAAAATGCGCTGCACTATTGCTGTTCACCTGGCTCAGGAGTGGGCCATTTGGTCGGCTGTGACCCACCAAAACCAATCTGGCAACTTGGCCCCTTGCAGACAGGGCCAACAGACCCTGCAGGAGGCCTTCAACGTACCGCCCAATTCCAGAGTAAGGGGCTTCCTGGTAAGCCCGCACATCAAGGACAATGGTTTGTCGCAACATCGCCTTCATGTACGAGTTCCATCACTTTTGGGAGGACTCCGCAGCTTCAATCCGCGCCAATGCCCTTCGTTCTGCGACGAGAGCTCTATCAACATCAACATCGTCACCGTCAGCTGATCCGCGAAGCGACGTGAGACGCATTCTTGCGCGCTCAAGGCTGTCTTTTGCACGTTTGAGATCAATGCTTGAACCAACCTCTCCAACATCTGCCAAAACCATAACCTGGTTGTTGTGAACCTCGAGAAGCCCACCCGAAACAACGAAGTAGGTCTCTTGAGATCCCTTTAAAAAGTGCAGAACACCGGTGCCAACTTCACTCACGAGATCGGCATGCTCTGGGAGAACACCAACAATTCCAGTGCTTGTTGGCACGTAGCACTCGCTCACACCCTCAAATTCACCAATGACTTCCTGCGGAGTGGCCAATCTAACCTTCAAGGTCGACGATGTCGCGTTCACTTATGGATTCCCCTTTCAGAGCATGAAGAGCGTCTCACAGACGCTTCGCCTTTTCTACCGCTTCCTCGACCGTACCCACCATCAAAAAGGCGGCCTCGGGCAGATGGTCATACTTACCGTCACAAATTTCTCTGAAACTTCGAATCGTGTCGGCTACAGGCACATACAACCCAGGGCTTCCGGTGAACTGCTCTGCAACATGGAATGGTTGCGAGAGAAAGCGTTCCAATCGACGGGCGCGACCAACAGTCGCTTTGTCGTCGTCAGAGAGCTCGTCCATACCCAAAATAGCGATGATATCTTGAAGCTCCTTGTATCGCTGCAAGATCTCCTGTACCCGACGCGCCGTGTTGTAGTGCTCTTCTCCCACAATGAGTGGATCCAGAATACGGCTGGTTGAGTTGAGAGGGTGAACAGCTGGGTAAATGCCCTTCTCGGAAATGGAACGATCCAGGTTTGTCGTGGCGTCCAAGTGGTTAAATGTCGTTGCCGGAGCTGGGTCAGTGTAGTCATCAGCTGGCACATAAACGGCCTGAACCGAGGTAATGGAGCCCGTTGCAGTCGACGTGATTCGCTCCTGGAGCTCTCCCATTTCTGTGGCCAAGTTCGGCTGATAACCAACAGCAGACGGGATGCGTCCCAGCAAAGCCGAAACCTCAGCGCCCGCCTGAGTGAAGCGAAAGATATTGTCAACAAAAAACAGCACGTCTTGATTTTGCTCGTCTCGAAAATACTCAGCAAGCGACAGACCTGTGAGGGCAACTCGAGAGCGGGCTCCAGGTGGTTCATTCATCTGCCCAAAACAGAGAGCCACTTTGTCGAGAACGCCCGAGTCCTTCATTTCGTGGAAAAGGTCGTTACCCTCACGTGTTCGCTCACCCACCCCAGCAAAAACGGAGTAACCCCCATGCTTCTTCGCAATGTTGTTGATGAGCTCCTGAATCAAAACCGTTTTGCCAACGCCCGCTCCACCAAAGAGACCAATTTTTCCACCTTTTTGGTAGGGAGCCAGGAGGTCAATCACCTTAATTCCAGTCTCGAGCATCTCAACTTTGGTGCTCTGCTGCGTGAACTCAGGAGCTTTCCTGTGAATAGGATAGTGTTTAGCGGCTTTGACTTCCCCGGCACCGTCGATGGGTTCGCCCGTCACGTTGATGATGCGGCCCAAAACTTCATCACCCACTGGAACTGAAATCTGTTTACCGGTGTCGGCCACGTCTATGCCACGCGGCAAACCATCGGTAGAGTCCATCGCAATGGCACGAACCACATTTTCACCGAGGTGCTGAGCCACTTCCAAAACCAGATTGTCCTTTTTTTCAGAAATTTGGGGGTTCGTGGTCAGCAGCCCATTGTAAATATCGGGCATATGCCCTTTCTCAAACTGCACGTCCACAACAGGTCCCAAAACCTGAATGATCTTTCCCGCTTTCATTTCAAACTCTCCAAAATAATCTGGTTCACAACGCCTCAGCGCCACTAATAATTTCTACCAACTCTGTCGTGATCGCTGCTTGACGTGCTCGCTGATACTGGATCTGGTATCTGCGCTCCATGTCTTTTGCGTTCCGTGTTGCGTTGTCCATTGCCGTCATTCGCGCTCCGAACTCGCTTGCCATTGACTCCTTCAAAATCTGCAAAATCTGCACATTGAGAAACCGGGGAAGCGCTACGGAAACCAACGACAAGAGATCAGGCTCATACAGAGCCTCACCCATAGCCGGCTCTTCTCTGCTTTCAGACGCTGTCTCCGGCTTCATAGGCAACACAGTTTCCACAGTTGGAGTTTGAGATATCGCTGAGCCAAAACGACTAAACACCACTTGAACTTCGCCAAACTGCGCGTCGAAAAAAAGCTCACGAAAAGCCATTCCCAGCTGGTTAGAAAGAGTCACGTTGGGCTTCTCAAAACTCAGATCCACCAAAGTGAGATTGCCGCGAATAACCTCGGCATCCAAGCCGTTCTTTGAAAACTCTTCAGCGGAAATATGTTTTGACTGAGCTCCCTTGAATCCCACTTTTGGCAAGCGTGAACCCAGGAGCTGAAACGCCTTTCGTCCCAGACAAACCACACTCACTTCGCGTCCGTCCGCTTTCAATTTCTCAACCTGCGCTAAAGCCTGCTTAGTCACGTTTGCATTGTAGCCACCACAGAGACCACGCTGAGAAGAAATCACAAAAAGAAGGACGGCAGGGGAGCCATTCGGCGAGACCAACTGATGCTGAGACACCTGACCCTGCCCACACAGCCGACCCACAAGCTCCTTCATACCCGTGAAATAAGGGCGAGACTGCACAACGGCCTGCTGAGCCCGTCCGAACTTCGCGGCAGAGACCAGCTTCATGGCCTTGGTGATCTGTTGCGTGCTTTTGACGTTTCGGATCTTTCCCCGCAATTCTTTCAAATTAGCCGGCATTTGGATCAAACCTTTCCGCGAAAGTCTTCAACGCATCCTTGATCTGCGCCTGGAGATCGGACGACATCTTCTTACCATTTGCCACTTCAGCAAGCAGATCCTTGTGATTCACTTTAAAATACTCAGTCATCTGTCTTTCGTAACGACCGACATGCTGAACCTCAACCGTGTCCAAAAAGCCTTGAGTACCTGCATAAATAGCCAAAATCTGGATTTCTACAGGAATGGGCTGATACTGAGGCTGCTTCAACAACTCCATAAGTCGTTGACCCCGGTTGAGTTGGTTTCGTGTTGCAGCGTCAAGGTCGGAAGCAAACTGGGAGAAAGCAGCCAACTCCCGATACTGGGCCAACTCCAAACGGAGATTACCGGCAACCTGCTTCATAGCCCCGATCTGGGCTGAGCCACCCACACGGGAAACCGATAGTCCCGAGTTCACAGCCGGACGCAAGCCCGAGTTGAACAAATCCGCCTCGAGGTAAATCTGGCCATCGGTAATCGAAATCACATTTGTTGGAATGTAAGCCGCCACGTCGCCGGCCTGAGTTTCAATGATGGGGAAAGCCGTCAGACTGCCTGCACCAAGCTCGTCGTTGAGTTTACAGGCTCGCTCAAGCAGACGGCTGTGAACATAAAAAACATCACCGGGGAAGGCCTCTCGACCAGGCGGACGACGAAGAAGGAGCGAAAGCTCACGGTAAGCCTGGGCATGCTTTGTCAAATCATCGTAAACAATCAATGCATGGCCGCCATTATCGCGAAAGTGCTCTCCCATGGCACACCCAGCATAGGGGGCCAAAAACTGCAGCGGGGCGGGATCAGATGCTGAAGCAACCACAACGGTTGTGTATTCCAGGGCCCCATTGGTGCGCAGTCGTTCCATCAACTGGGCAACGGTCGACGCTTTTTGACCAATCGCCACGTAGATGCATTTCACACCTGTGCCTTTTTGGTTGATGATGGTGTCGAGTGCTACGGCTGTCTTGCCCGTCTGCCGGTCACCAATGATCAGTTCCCGCTGGCCACGACCAATGGGGATCATCGCGTCAATAGACTTGATTCCTGTTTGGAGTGGTTCATGAACACTCTTCCGCGTCATGATCCCAGGAGCCTTCACCTCCACAAGTCGAGTTTCTTGAGATTCGATAGGACCAAGGCCATCAACGGGCTCGCCCATCACATTGACAACTCGACCCAGCAGCGCATCACCAACGGGCACTCGGTTGATCTCTTGTGAGCGCTTGACCGTCATGCCCTCGTGAATTTCCTCGGACTGGCCAAAAACCGCAACGCCCACAGAATCTTCCTCGAGATTCAAGACGATGCCCTTTGTCCCATTTTCAAACACCACGGTCTCGCTCGTTTGCGCTCCTAATAAACCGTGTATCCTTGCGATTCCGTCGGCAATTGAAACCACATGACCTGTTTCAGTTAGCTCAACAGTATCTTCGTGGGCGAGAATCTTCTTCTTCAACAGATCACTGATTTCGTCAATCCGAACGTCTTGCATTTCGATTTAAACTCCCTGACTTAATGCTTCTTTGATGCTTCCGATTCTCGTTCTGAGGCTCATATCGATCACCCTGAAACCGACACGCACAACACATCCGGCCAAGAGCTTTTCGTTAACTGAGAACGTCATGCGAACGGTTTTTCCAAGGCTCTTTTCAAACTCTGACTTCAAGGCCGTCCGTTCTTCATCTGAAATGGGCTGAGCACTCGAATAATCAATTCGAGCGATTTTCAGATCTTCATCTAGCAGCTCAATGAGACGCCGCAAGAACAATCTCAAAACCGACAATCGGCCGTTTTCCCACATGAGTGTTAGGGTGCGGCTAAAAGAGGTCGGGAGATGCAATTCCCTAGCAATGTCTTTGATCAACGAGTTTTTCGAGGCAGCGCTCACAACGGGGCGCGCCAGGTGAGCCTCAATTTCAGGCTGGAGAACTTTTTCAAAGTTTTCCGCAGAAACCAAGGCCTCTGTCTTCTGTTTTTCTGAGTCGAGGCACTGAAACAGTGCCAAGGCGTATCTCTTTGCAATGGTGCCCGCATCTCTGTGCATATCGAAGTCTTCACTCCTATTCGAGAGCCCGTAATCTAAAGACTCTGCGCGGTGTCTGGGTCGAAATCAGTTGAGTTGGCGCATGACCTGCGTGGCTTGGGATCTCAACTTTGAGTCGATTTGACTCAAAGTCTCACCTTGCAGCTGGGTCGCGACCATATCAAGAGCGCCATCAACTATTTCCTGTCGAAGCGACTCTCGAGCCGAGGACACAATTTCACCCGCTCTTCTCTCCGCATCACGCAGTATCTGCTCACGAACCGTCTTAGCCTCTGCAACCATGTCTTCCTTTTGTCGCAGACCTTCTTCCACGTATTGCTTGCGCAGTTGGACCATGTCGGCCTCAAGTGTTGCTGCCCGCTTCTTGTATTCAGAGATTTTTTCCTCAGCCTTCTGGACCGCCTCATGCGCCTCCGAAAGCTGAGTTCGCAGTGAGTCTCTCTTTGACTGCAAGACACGATCGGCGATCTTCTTTCCGAAGTACCACATGCCCAGCGCATAAACCGAAAATTGAAAATAGGGCCAGAAAACACCGGACCAAAACTCAAAATCGCCACCCGCAGCATAGGCCCGATCTTGGGCCCCCATCCAGCCTCCGACGGAGAGACCAACCAAAGCAATTGCATTCAAGCCCTGGCTCAGCTTACCCATGATCGCCTTGGCAATTTCTTGAGTGACATCACTTTTGCGGGTGTTTTCTGCTACCAACTGAGAGCTCACTGATGATCGCACACTCTCCACACGATCTTTTGCGGCTGTTTGTGCCAGGCGAAGAATTTCATCTGCCTGAGCTTGCCCTGCAAGAATCTCTTTGTTGCGCAACTCTTTTGCCTCTTGAGTCGCCTGTGAGACCTGGGTTTGATACTTGTTTTCCAGTTCTGTCAGGCGGTTGTTTTCACCGGCCGCTGAGGCCACGGCTCCACTGGTGCGCTTCTCTCGCTCTTTATGAATTTTGAGCGCTGGCTTGACAAGATAGTAGTGAGCGCAAGCAAGCGCGGCAACATAAACCGTTGCTTGGATCACAACCCGTTCGTCAGGAAACAAATAGAGTTCAGCCATCATTTACCCTTAAAGTCTGGTTATGGGAGTGCCTCAGAATGAGGGGAGCCAAGAGGGTATCGCTCACAACGGGGCTTTCTTACTTTGAAGTGCAAACGAGTGCAACCCGCCGGCCCTTAAAATGTGCGGTTTTCCGACGTCAGGTCTCGAAGGTCATCTGGCGAAGAGAATCCAAATCTTCTGGGGATATCGGAGTCCTTCGCGCGGAGGAGGTGTTTGTGTAACGTTGTTCTAGATATCTTCAGTCTGTTAGAAGCTTTTGATATATTTCTGTTACTTTTAATGTACGTATAATACGACAAGCAGTACTTTACATAGGCGTGGGGGCTCGGCACCGTTTCTGCAAAGGAGAAGAACTGTTCGATGGTTTGAAGCTTCTCAGATGGGTTTGTCAGATTGAGATTCTTCTTTTCCCGGTATCTTTCTTTGATTTCTTGAAGAGCTCGGTCACTTTCGCCCATTGCACCCGACACATTCACTATATGAAGAATGGATCTGAGAAATTCAATGAGGCCATACAGCTGAAGAACTTGTCTCAGCTGACGAGTTGCCTGTGCATCGAATGAATCGAGGTGATCATCAGCTCCCGTGTATTCCAAAGTTGCCTGAACAGCACGAGGCACGCTGCCCACAAGCTGATCATCCGGTAAACAGAACACAGTTTCATAAAAAATTTCTTCTGGAAAAGTACGATCAGAGATAAAAACAAGAGGCCCACCCTCTTTGCTCAACATGCGTTGCGATGATTGATAGAATTCTACGCCTGGAAGTTGGCATTTTGGCCATTCCAGTTGAAGAGAACGGAAGATCACTGGGTTTTGGATCACAAACATAAATTTCTGATACTGCAGTCTGCACTCCAGCAGTTGATTGATTTGTGCTTCTATGGCCCGAAATGTCAGTGAAAAAACCAGGTCATGCATGGTCAACAACCTCCTTTCCCACAGGCTGTTGCAAAGCACTCTGAGCAACAAGGGACATCAAAGGCCCTCAAGGGGACATGAGTCGCTCGCAATTAAGGCACCCATTGTTCCACGTGGAACATCCTTTGCACTCCTTTTGAGCACCCATTGTTCCACGTGGAACATCCTCTGCACTCCTTTTGAGCATTCATTGTTCCACGTGGAACATCCTTTGCACTCCTTTTGAGCATTCATTGTTCCACGTGGAACATCCTCTGCACAATGACCAGGCATGATCAGTCAAGCTTATCCCACTTTCCTCAATTTCAGGTTTGCTATACTTCTTTTGAAAAGTGAACGAAGGAGACTCCAACAGATGATTCCCATCAACCACGAGATCCGCACAGAGGCCGCATCAACCTCCCGACTCGAATTTATTTCTGTGACAAAGCTTCAACCAGGCGCTTCACAGCCGCGCCAGAACTTCGACGAAGAAGGGCTCACTCAGCTTTCAAAAAGTATTAGTAATTACGGAGTGTTACAGCCAATTGTGGTGCAACCCCTCGGCCCAGATCACTTCAGCATCGTCGCCGGCGAGCGCCGCTGGAGAGCTGCCTGTCTTGCCGGTTTGGCCGAGATTCCCTGCATTGTGCGCACCAAGCTGAGCGGGCGCGAAGCGGAGTTGGCCCTTATTGAGAACATCCAACGCCAGCAACTCAGCCCCATTGAAGAAGCGACCGCCTTGCACGAACTCATTTCTGACCACTCCTGCACGCATGAAGAGCTAGCCGAACGCCTCGGGGTTCCTCGAACAACTCTCACCAACACAGTGCGCCTCCTCCAGCTTCCAAGACAAGTTCAAGATCTGATCCACTTTGGCCGGCTTGGAATGGGCCATGGAAAGGCACTCCTCACCCTAGGCTCCGCCTCAGAACAACTGCGCATTGCCGAGCTCGCAGCAGAAAAGTCTCTCTCGGTTCGAAAAACCGAGGAACTGGCGAGAAAGGCACAGGAAAGCCAGCAGGAAAGACTACCCACTGGAACTCCCCTCAATTCCAACCTCCGATTGCTCTGTGACCAATTCAAGGGCCACCTGGGAACGAAAGTCAAAATTTCTGGGGATGAATCCCGCGGCCGCATCGAAATCTCTTACTATAGTCAAGACGACCTCGATCGCATCAGCGAAATGGTCTTGGGAGAGCTCGGTTAAGCGAGGAGCACAGAATGAAACCTGCCACAAGAAGCCACGATGTTCGCGCCTTTCTTGAAGAAGGATGTGAGCTACAAGGCAATCTCAGCTTCTCAGGAGTCGTTCGCATAAACGGCAAGTTCAATGGCGAAGTGGCCAGTGAAGACTCCGTGATCATCGGCCCCACCGCCGTGGTTGAAGGAGAACTCAATGTTGGATCGGCTATCATTGGTGGCTGTGTCAAAGGGCAAATCCATGCAACCCACCGGATTGAAATCCAGAGCACGGCGCAAATCGAAGGCAGCGTTCGCGCACCTCTGCTTGTGATCCAAGAAGGGGCACAAATCTCGGGAGACGTGCAGATTCAGAGAGGAGCTGAAAACGCGAACAAAAACTCAACCTCCAAGGCGAGTTAAGAACAGAATCCCAACGCCAAGAATGCATCTATAGATTCCAAAACCCGCTAGCCCCCCCTTTCCCACAATGCTCAAAAACCATTTCACGCTCACAAAAGCGGAGATCCAGGCCACAGCTGATCCCCAAAGAAGGTTCGTGACCCCGTCAGGGCTCAACTCAGACCATGTCCCGACCATTTCATAGCCTGCCGTTCCCACAAGCGTGGGCAAGCCCACGAGAAAACTCAGGTGGGCCGCACCCTCAGGACTGAACCGGACCCACCGAGCACCCAAAATGGCCGCGGCACTTCGTGAAAACCCTGGCCAAAGAGCCGCACACTGAAAAACTCCCACCACAAGAGCATCTTTCCAAGTCCAAGACTCCACATCAACTCGGTTATTGTTCCCTTTCCGCTTCCGGACGAGCTCATCGGCAATGAGGATCAGCCCTCCCACTATGAGAGCCCAAGCAACGCTATCGGCGTGAAACGCCGCCTTGATGTTATCTCGAAAGACAAAACCCACCAATCCAAATGGGAGAACTGAAAGAGCCAGCTTGGGCAAAAAGCTCCTCTGAGCGGGAGTTGCAGGACGGCCCCCTTCTTGCCGGGCCATCACAAAAGCCTTCGTCCACTTCCACAGCTCCGCAAAGTAGATATGCAACACGGCAAGCATGGCACCAGCCTGGATCACAACCATATAGGTCAATCCGGCTGCTTCTCCCGAACCCGAGAAGAACTCGTCGTACAAAATCATGTGCCCCGTTGAGCTCACAGGAAGAAACTCAGTGAACCCTTCAATAACGGCTAGGGCAAAAAGATGGAGGCTGTCAGCCATGGTCTCGACCACTCATGAACTCTGCTGAACACACCACTCCAAGGAGTTCCTCAGGGCACTCTGGCCACGCTGAAAGAACACCCTTCACCCACTCGAGAATTTCTCTGGACCGAGCGCGAACGGACGCCTCATTTCCGAGTGGGGCATGAAGCGGTCTCACATCGAAGTCATTTGAAAAGGCCGAACGATTTTTAACCTCAACAAATCCATCATGAAAGTCACACTCTGCCCCCAGAGTGCAAATGACGTAGCGACGACCTTCTTTTTTGGCCACAATCGAAAAATCAAGTCCAAAGTGTGCAGAGCGAACGTCAGCGGCCAGAGCTGAAGGCGAGATCTCAGAAAGAGACGCTGCCACAAAGCGCGGAGAGAGCAATGAAAACACCTTGCGTTGCACGGCTCCATCTGCGAACTGAAAAGAACACCCCAGTTGATCTCCATTGATTCGAAGAACCTTCAACGAAAGAGATATTCGCTCGTTTTCGAAGGTGAGAATGGCGGGAATGATGGTTTCGGGGTTGAGCGGCGGCAGCTGGTCCACACTGGAATCTTGGGGCAATTGCAGCCCCACGCCCAACCGGCTGATATCAACCACATCACAAACCGTCGCCCCTCCTTCATGTTTGAGCCACACCCCAAATCCATCCAAATTGAGTCTTTCTTCGCGCCGGCGATCTGTCTTTGCCACAAAGGCACCCTCCCTCACTTCTCAGCTCACAGTTGATTGGCCGCAATGGTTGCCAAAGCCGAACGCTCACCCTTCACAAGGGAAACATGACCGCCGATGGCCTCCGACTGAAACCGCTCCACAACGTAAGTCAGCCCGTTTGAAGCAGCGTCGAGATAAGGATTGTCGATCTGATAGGGGTCACCTGTGAGCACAACCTTTGTGTTCTCTCCAGCCCGCGTCAAAATGGTTTTGATTTCGTGAGGAGTGAGGTTTTGGGCCTCATCCACAATAAAAAACTGGTTGGGGATGGATCGCCCTCGAATATAGGTCAGCGGCTCGACCTCTAAAATGCCTTGATTGATCAGTTCGTGGTAACTCTGTGAAAGTCGTTTCTGTCGACCTTGGCCTTGACCCCCCAAAAGCAACTCTAGATTGTCAAAAATAGGCTGCATCCAAGGGTTCAACTTTTCTTCAAGGGTGCCCGGAAGATATCCCACATCTTTCCCCAAGGGAAAAATCGGCCGACTCACCAGCAACTTCTGGTACTCAGCCGCATCTGTTGTCTTCTCCAAGCCAGCTGCAATAGCAAGAAGGGTTTTTCCCGTACCAGCTGAACCCACAAGCGTTACCATTTTCACGTCGTCATCTAGCAAAAGATCCAGAGCAAAACTCTGCTCGAGATTTCGTGGATAAATACCCCAAACGTAGTCTTTACCACCATAGTTCAAGGGCCGGAGCCCTCCCGTGACATGGTCAAATCGTCCATACACAAACTGGTCGGCGTTGCCTTTGTCTCTCAAAATCACATACTGGCAAGGCATGGCCTCATAACCCTCTAGAGAAACACTGCCGGTGCCCAAAAACTCCTTCAGCATCTCGCCGGAAACCTCATATTCCACAATTCCGGTGTAGAGTTCATCGATGTCTACCTTGTCTGCCTCAAAGTCCTCAACCTGAACCCGCAAAGCATCGGCCTTCACACGCAGGTTGGAGTCTTTGGTGATCAACACAACGGGCATGTCTGCAAACTGATTTTTCAACATCAGCGCCACACTGAGTATCAAATGATCGGGTTTGCTCTCAAAGTAACTTGGCAGAAGGGTCAGATCGGAATCGAGAGTCACAAAAATTTTTCCAGAATCTTTTTTGTCGGCCAAAATGGCAACTCCCTCACTGAGGGAGCCTCGATTGCGAAACTCATCAAGTATTCTTGAAAACTGGCGAGCATTTCGGCCCGTTTCACTCAGCCCTTTTTTAAAATTGTCCATCTCCTCCACAACTGTGATGGGAATATAAACATCGTTGTCATCAAACGAGTATATGGCGTGGGGGTTCGATAAAATCACATTGGTGTCGAGGATGAATTTCTTTTTCAATCGCTTGGCCCTCGGAAATTGTTGAA